>NZ_QKTD01000010.1:0-159988 GCF_003234695.1 Curtobacterium sp. MCLR17_042 | reverse complement strand
CCCCGGCCCCGCCGCGCGCGCCCGTGCGACGGCGCCCGCCCGCGCACCGCGCCCCGCGTACCGTTGGTGCCATGAGCAACTCCTTCGCGATCACCGGTGCCCACGTCGTCCCCGTCTCCGCTCCAGCCTTCGACGGCGGCGCGGTCGTCGTCGAGGACGGCCGGATCACCGCGATCGGTCCGGACGTCTCCCCGCCCGAGGGGATGACGGTCATCGACGCCACCGGTTCGTGGCTGGTGCCCGGGTTCGTCGAGGCGCACGGCCACGTCGGCATCCACGAGGAGGCCAACGGCGAGGCCGGCAACGACACGAACGAGATGACCGCCCCGAACATGGCCGGCGTCCGCGCGATCGACGCGATCGACATCGACGACGAGGGCTTCCGGGACGCCCTGGCCGGCGGGATCACGAGCATCGTCGTCAAGCCCGGCTCCGGCAACCCGATCGGCGGGCAGAGCGTCGCCATCAAGACCTGGGGTGGCCGGACGATCGACGAGCAGCTCATCTCCGACTCGGTGAGCGTGAAGAGCGCCCTCGGCGAGAACCCGAAGCGCGTCTACGGCGGCAAGGGCCAGACGCCCTCGACCCGGCTCGGTGTCGCGAAGATCATCCGCGACGCCTTCGTGGAGGCGCAGAACTACAAGGCCGCCCGCGACGCCGCAGCCGCGAAGGACGAGCCGTTCGCCCGCGACCTGACGAAGGAGACGCTCGTCCGGGTGCTCGACGGCGAGCTCGTCTGGGACCAGCACACCCACCGCCACGACGACATCGCCACCGCGATCCGCCTGTCCGAGGAGTTCGGCTACCGCCTCGTCGTGAACCACGGCACCGAGGCGCACAAGATCGCCGACGTGCTGGCCGCCAAGGACATCCCGGTCATCTACGGCCCGCTCTTCACCAGCCGCTCGAAGGTCGAGCTCCGCGACCGCGGCATCCCGAACCTCGCCACCATCGCGGCGGCGGGGGTGCGGGTCGCGATCACGACGGACGCGCCGGTCGTGCCGATCAACATGCTCGTCGACCAGGCGACCGCCGCCGTGAAGGAGGGCCTGCCCGCCCAGACCGCACTCGAGGCGCTCACCGTCAACCCGGCCGAGTTCCTCGGGTTCGGGGACCGCGTCGGGCGGCTGGCCGAGGGCTACGACGCCGACCTCGTGCTCTGGGACGGTGACCCGCTCGACGCGACCAGCCGCGCGACGCGCGTATGGATCGACGGCAAGTCCGTCTTCGCGTGGGCCGACGGGGCCGGCGTCACCACCCCGCGCTGGTAGCGGGTGCACAGCCGGGAGGCCCGGATCGCGACGTGCCTGCGAGTCGCGATCCGGGCCTCCAGGCCGTTGCGCCGGGGGCGCCGCGTGCTCAGACCTCGCGCGCCAGCAGGAAGTCGTTGATGCGGGTCGTGAGCTCGGCGTCGATCGGCCGCGCGTCGCCGTTCACCGAACGGATCGGCGCAGCCTGCCGCACGCTCGACACGAGCCAGAGCGCGTCCGCCGCCGCCAGGTCGGCGAGGGTGACGAGCTCGTAGGCGGTCTCGATGCCCTCCTGCTCGGCGAAGCGGAACACGTCCGCCTGCGTCGTGCCGGCCAGGATCCCGATGTCGGTGCGGGGCGTGACGAGCCGGTCGCCGACCTTCATGATCAGGTTCGCGCGCGTGCCCTCGAGCACGTAGCCGTCGCTCGAGACGAACAGGGCGTCGTCGGCGCCGCGGCGGACGGCCTCGCGCAGAGCGGCCATGTTGACGCCGTACGACAGCGTCTTCGCGCCCTGCAGCAGCCACGGCGAGGTGCGCTCGACGTCGTGCCGGTACCCGCGGTCCAGGACGACGACGGAGATGCCCTCGGTGCGGGCGGCCGTGGAGTCGCCCGACGGCGCGGCGTAGACCCACCCGGTCGGGCGGTCGGTGCCCTCGACGCCGCGGGTCAGGACGGTCTTGGCGAAGGCCTCGCGCACCGGGTCGAGGCGGGCGCAGACGGCCTCGATGGCCTGGCGCCAGGCCTCCGGGTCGGGAGCGGGCAGGTCGAGCATCGCGGCGGAGCGGCCGAAACGGGCGAGGTGCGCCTCGAGGGCCTGGGGCCGACCGTCGATCACCGTGATCGTCTCGAACACGCCGTCGCCGCGCGTGACGCCGAGGTCCTGCACCTGCACGTGCTCCTCGAGTGGCTTCGCCCAGGTGAAGGCGTCGGCCGCGGGGTCGTGCGGCGCGGCGTCGCGGGAGGGCTGGTTGAGGACGGCGAGCACGGTTTCGGTCATGCGTCCATCCAACCCCACGCGGGTGCGTGCGTGCGCGGGGCCGGGGTGTGCGTGCGCCGACGCGCGCGTCAGCCGGCTTCGGGCAGCGCGCCCAGCAGCTTCCACACGGCGGGCGTCAGCTCGGGGTGCTGCAGCGCGATCCGGCGCAGCCGGTGGTACTCCTCGCCCAGCCGGGTGCCCTGCCCGGACGCCGGGTGGCTCGACCACTGCGCGTGCCGCTTGCCGATCGCCTCGTCCAGGTCGACGGCGTCCGCGCGCAGGATCAGCACGACCTGCTCGTCGACGGTGGGGAGCGTCGGCATGAACTCCCACGGGTCCTCGCCCTGACGGCTCCGGTGCTCGACGAGCATCGAGATCTCCTCGGCGGCCTCGGCGCGCAGCACTTCGAGGCTGCGCCCGGTCCTGCGGGGCTCAGCCATGGTGCCCCCGCAGCACGCCTGCCATGGGAAAAGCGTACGACACTCCATCGGTCACACTGGACGCGTGACCCTTCGCGACGAGAGCAAGTCCCAGCATCCCCGGGTGGTGGTCGTGTACCTGCTGCGCGACGGCGAGGCAGGCCCCGAGGTCCTGCTGGGGGAGAAGCGCCGCGGCCTCGGCACGGGCCGTCTGGTCGGCCCCGGCGGCAAGCGCGAGCCCGGCGAGTCGGCGGTCGAGACCGCCGTGCGCGAGGTGCGTGAAGAGGTCGGCCTGCGGCTCGACGCGGTCGACCTGGAGGCCCGTGGCACGTTGGACTACCGGTTCCCGTACCGACCGTCCTGGTCCCAGGTCTCGGACGTCTTCGTCTGCCGCCGCTGGCAGGGCGACCCGTCGGGCTCCGACGAACTGGAGCCGCGGTGGATCCCGGTCGACGCCGTCCCGTACGACGCGATGTGGGACGACGCCCGCTACTGGTTGCCGGGGGTGCTCGCGGGCGGCAGCGTCCGGGCGCGGTTCACGTTCGCCGAGGACGACGCGACGGTCGCCGGGTTCACCGGGACGGGCGTCGGCGTCGGCGTGGAGGACTAGCTGCTGGCTGCTAGCGCGGCTGCTGGGTGCGGGTGCTGCCGGTGCGCGCTTCCTCGGCGGCGGCCATGACGTCGGCGTCGCCGCTCCGGCCACCCAGGGGCCGCACGAAGAAGTCGATGATGCCGACGACGATCGCGCCGATCATCGAGAACATCGCCCACCCGACGAACAGCCCGGCGGTGCCGCGGCCGTCGGCGGGCGCGAGCAGGACGCTCGCGGCGTAGAAGCCGACCGTCAGCACGAGGAACACGACGACGACGGTGATGAGGACGCGGTGCCAGGTGATGCGCGGGTTCATCCGATCAGGATACGCGTCAGCGGTCGGCGTGCTTGCCGTGCGGAGCCGCCGCTGGTCGCGGTTCCTTCCGGTTCGCGGGGCGCTGCACGGCGATGCGACCGGTCGGCGTCGCGTCCGGCTCCAGGCCGTCGCGACCGCCGGTGAAGACGTCACCGCCGGTGCGGTCGTCCTCCCAGTCGTCGTCCCGCAGCACGCTCAGGGTGCCGGTCTCGGTGGAGGTCAGGCCGTGGCGCTCGAGCTCGGCGTCGCGCTGTCGGCCGAGGAACTCGCGGTTGGCGGTGTTGGCGTCCTGGAACATCGTGGTCCGGCCGGTGACGATCGCGCGGATCCGTCGGCGCTCCCACCACTTCTTGCCGAAGTACATCAGCACCAGGCCGGCCGTGGCGTAGCAGGCCATCGTGATCAGGCCGCGAGCCGGGCCGGGGCCGACGCCGTAGACCTGGTGCTTGATCATGTCGACCATGCTCGAGCCGACGACGACGTTGTTCAGCCAGGCGAAGGGCTCGGGCATGAACCACTTCGGGTAGGCGCCGCCGGACGACGGCATGGACAGGAAGACGAAGCAGATCATCGCGGGTGCGGCGATGAACCGGCCGACGAAGTAGCTCAGGCCGTTCACCGCCAGGCCGATCGCCACGATCCAGCCCCAGGCGATGAGCACGAGCTGGATCCAGTGCCCGTGGATGGCGCCGAGCACGGGCCCGGCGAGGGTGTTCGTGATGAGCGAGATGACGAGGCCACCGACCACGATGACCGTCATCCGGGTGCGGTGCCGGAGCGGGCCGCCCATGATGCCGATGAACATCGCGACCATGTAGCCGCCGATGCACCACGCGAGCATGACGTACATCGCCACGGTGCCGTACTCGTCCCACGCCGGCAGGGGTGCGAGCTCGGTGACCTTCGGGGTCGCGACGCCCAGGCCGGTCAGCACCGCGGTGAGGGTGGCCGGGACGAGGCTCGCGACCTGGAACTGGTGGGCGCTCGCCTTGAAGAACTCGTTCGCGGCGGGGTCGTACGCGACCGCCATCGAGCCGCCCACCACGTCGCGCTTCGCCTGCGCGAGCGAGTCGTACGTGTGGAACACGAACTCGCCGGGCAACGCCTGCTGCACCGCCTGCACGAACGCCGGGTCGCTGCCGATCAGGGCGATCGGGACGTCGTGCGGGTGCGGGGCGTGGAACGCGAAGACGTAGCACAGGCAGAACCCGACGATGAAGAACAGCGGCATCCAGAGCTGCAGGCCGATCAGCTGCAGCGACGGGTGCAGGGTCGAGTACCACCGGCGGTAGGCACCGTGCTGCTGGGGCGCGGGCACCGGAGCCTGTCGCCGGGGTCCCGAACGCGTGTGCCCGGCGACCTTGCCGCCACGACGCGGCTTGGTCCCACGTGCGGAGGGCCTGGTCCCACGCGGCTTCGGCGGCGTGGGACGAGAACCGCCGGGGCGCTCCGGTCCGTCGTCGTTCCTGGGGACGTCGTTCCGCGGCGTGCTCACTCGGCGCTCTGCTCCTGCTCTCGATCGGAGCGCCAGGATACGCCCGGGGCGCTCAGGAGCGACTGCGCGACGCCTGCGCCGAGTCCATCGCGAGCTCTTCCGCGTCGAGGGTCACGAGCACGCGGCGCATGACCTCCTCGTCGAGGTTCCCCTTCTCCCGCTCCTCGAGCACGATCTCGCGGCGGCGGTCGAGGAGCTCGCGCCGGATGTCCTGGATCTGCGAGCCACGCAGGCGCAGTGCGACGTTCCGCCCCTCGTCCTCTTCTTCCTCGGCGTCCTGACGGAACGTCTCGGCCTGACGCTCGAGTCGCGCCTTCAGTCGGTTCACCACCGAGTCGACGGCTTCCGAGCCGTACTGCTTCGCCCACGCCGGACGCCGCTTCTCGAGCAGCTCGATCGCGGCCTCGGTGGTGCGCTGGTTGAGTCGCATCTCGCTGCGCACGTCCTCCTCGCCCTCGGCCGGGTCCTGCACCTTGAGCGCGCGGATGACGAAGGGCAGGGTGAGTCCCTGCAGCAGCAGGGTCCCGACGGTGACGAAGAAGGCGATGATGAAGATGGTGTCCTGGGCCGGGATCTGCGTCGGGCTGGCCACGACCGACACCGCTGCGGCCAGGGTCACCACGCCGCGCATGCCCGTCCACGAGATGACGGTGAGCTCCCGCCAGTTGAGCTTCGGCTCGGCGGAACCACGCATCCAGCGCAGCGACGGGTGCCCGCGGGACAGCTTGATCCGCAGCGGCCGGAGCCACTTCCCGTTGAACCGGTTGCGCGCGTAGGACTCGAACACGAACAGCGGCCGCACCAGGATCACCACCGCGAGCACGACGGCCGCGGCGGTGAGCGTCTGCCCGAGGCTCCGCTCGCTCTCGACCAGGTCCTGCACGACGGTGTTGAGCTGCAGGCCGATGAGCGCGAACACGAAGCCCTCGAGGATGACGTCGATGCTCGTCCAGAGCGGGCGCTCCTGCAGGCGGGTGGCGTAGCCCTCCTTCGGCGAGTTGTAGCCGATGTACAGGCCGGCCGTGACGACCGCGATGACCCCGGAGCCGGACAGGTCCTCGGCGAGGATGTAGGCGACGAAGGGCAGCAGGATGCTCATGATCGTCTCGACCACGGGGTCGTTGATGCGCATCCGGATCCAGTGCACGACGACGCCGAGGACGATGCCGACGACCAGACCGACGCCGATCGCCAGGCCGAAGATGCCGAGGTCCTGCCAGATCGTCAGCGACGTGCCCGCGATGATGAGCGTGAACACCCGCACCAGGGTCAGCGAGGCCGCGTCGTTGATCAGGCTCTCGCCGGACAGCACGGTCATGACGCGGCGGGGGAGTCCGAGCTTCCGGCCGATCGCGGCGGCGGACACCGCGTCCGGCGGGGCGACGATCGCACCGAGCAGGATCGCCGCCGGCAGGGTCATGTCCGGGATGAGCAGGTACGCCACCCCGCCGACGACCAGGGCGGTGACGATCACCAGGAAGATGCCGAGCCGTCGGATCTGCTTGATCGAGCCGCGGAAGCTCTGCCACGACACGTCGAGGGCCGCCGAGTAGAGCAGCGGCGGCAGGATCACCGTGAGGATGACCTCGGAGTCGATCTCCATCGGCGGCAGCCCGGGCAGGAACGAGGCGGCCAGGGCGACCGCCGTGACGAGCAGTGGAGCGGGGAGTCCCTTGGCCCGGGCGAACCCCGTCACCGCGAGCGATCCGATCAGCAGGATGAGGAGCTCAGCGGTGTCCATGGACGCATTCTCCCATCGGCATGGTTCCGAAGCTGAACGAGTGTGAAGCTGCGGTGAACAACAGGTGGACGATCAGGTTTGCTCGAAGGGCCGACGCCTGGGACACTTGCCCGCGGTGGACATCACACTCATAGTCGTCCTGGTCATCGCGTTGGCCCTCTTCTTCGACTTCACAAACGGTTTTCACGACACCGCCAACGCGATGGCGACCCCGATCGCGACCGGCGCCATGAAGCCCAAGGTGGCGGTCACCGTCGCTGCGGTGCTCAACCTGGTCGGTGCGTTCCTCAGCACCGCCGTGGCGACGTCGATCTCGCACGGGTTGATCAACGAGGGGCCCGGTGGCGTCGCCATCAGCCCGGAGATGATCTTCGCGGGCCTGATCGGGGCAGTCGTCTGGAACATGATCACGTGGCTCCGCGGGCTGCCGTCGTCGTCGTCGCACGCGCTGTTCGGCGGGCTGATCGGTGCCGCGATCGTCGGTGCCGGGTTCCAGTCGGTCAACTACGTCGCGCTGCTGACGGTGGTGATCATCCCGGCGTTCGCCTCGCCCGTGATCGCCGCGCTCGTGTCGTTCCTGTCGACGCGCATCGCGTACCGGATCACGAAGCGTCCGGTGTTCCCGAACGAGCGCGGCGGGTTCCGCATCGGGCAGGTCTTCACCAGCTCGATGGTGTCCCTGGCACACGGCACCAACGACGCGCAGAAGACGATGGGTGTCATCACGCTGACGCTCATCGCCTCGGGCGCGCAGTCGTCGAACCAGGGCGTGCAGTTCTGGGTCGTCGTCGCCTGTGCCCTCGCGATCGCTCTCGGTACCTACACGGGCGGCTGGCGCATCATCCGCACACTCGGCTCGGGCATCACCGAGATCCGTGCGACGCAGGGCTTCGCAGCCGAGGCCTCGACCGCCGCGACGATCCTCGCCTCCAGCCACCTCGGCTTCGCGCTGTCGACAACGCAGGTGTCCTCGGGCTCCATCATCGGCGCCGGGCTCGGCCGCCGCGGCTCGAAGATCCAGTGGTCGACCGCCGGCAAGATCGTCATCGCCTGGTTCATCACCCTGCCCGCGGCCGCCGCGGTCGGTGCGGTCGCCTCGGGCATCGCCCGCCTCGGCGTCATCGGGCTCGTGCTCGACGCCGTGATCGGTGCCGTCGTCATCCTCGGCCTGTACCTGTGGTCGCTCCGCAAGCCGCACGAGCAGGCCTCCGCGATCGAGGTCGACGTCGCCGCGAACGCGGTCCTGACCCGCAAGGAGCTGCGTGACATGCAGCGCAAGAAGCGTGCCGACGCGGTCGCCCAGCGTCGCGCCGAACTGAGCCGCGAGCGCACGCTCCGTCGCATGGCGGCCCGCAAGGGAGGCCGTCGCTGATGGGCATCGACTGGTTCGCATTCCTCACCGTGGCGCTCGTCGCCGTGGTCTCGTCGTGCTTCGTCGTCGCCGTGTACTCGGTCGGCCTCCGTCTCTGGAGCGCCGCCGACACCCGCGAAGGCAAGTTCACCGTGAAGGAGGACGGCACGATCGGCCCGGCGACCGCCGGCTTCCCGAACCCCGCCGGAGCCTCGGCGGCCGCACGCGCGCTCCGCGCCGCGGCCATCGCGTGCTTCGTCGTGTGCGGCGCCGTCGTGCTCTACGGCATCTACCTCATCGTCCCGCAGTTCCACTGACGGGCACGCTCACCGTGTGAGCAGAAGACGCCGGGTCGCCCCTCGCGACCCGGCGTCTTCTGCTCACTCGTCGCGGGTTCGTCGCGCCCGCGCACGCGGGCGGCGCGTTTGGTGAGCAGAAGATGTCGCGTCCCCGTCCGTGACCCGACCCCTTCTGCTCACGAAGTGCGCGGGCGGACGGACGGGAGGCGCGTGGCGGCCTGGCACCGCGCCTCCAGGCCGTCGCGGGCGAGCGGGCGAAATGCCGCCGTGCGTGCTGAGGTGACCCCGGCATTCCGCCCGCTCGCAGGCGGCGCGCTTGGTGAGCAGAAGATGTCGCGTCGCCGGGTGGGACCCGACCCCTTCTGCTCACGAAGTGCGCGGGCGGGTCGGACGGGAGGCCCGTGGCGGCCTGGCACCGGGCCTCCAGGCGGTCCCCGGGCGAGTGGGCGAAATGCCAGCGTGCGTTGCCGAGGCGACCGCGGCATTCCGCCCGCTCGCGCGGGCCCGCCGCCCGCTCCGCCCAGCCCCGGCGCGTTCCCGGACCGGCCGGACGGACGGGACTAGCCTCGACGTGTGACCGGCAACGAGGAGGCACCTGTGACGACGACGACGAGGACCGAGAGCGACTCGCTGGGATCACGGGAGGTCCCGAACGACGCGTACTGGGGCATCAACACGTTGCGGGCACTCGAGAACTTCCCGATCACCTCCGTGCCGATCGCCGTGTACCCGGACCTCATCGAGGCGCTCGTCACGGTGAAGCAGGCGGCGGCGCGGGCGAACCGGGCGATCGGTGTCCTCGACGAAGAGCGCGCCGACGCGATCGACCGTGCAGCGCAGGAGGTCCGCGACGGAGCACTCCGCGAGCAGTTCGTCGTCGACGTCGTGCAGGGCGGCGCCGGGACGAGCACGAACATGAACACGAACGAGGTGCTCGCGAACCGGGCCCTCGAACTCCTGGGCCGGGAGCGGGGCGACTACGCGTACCTGCACCCGATCGACCACGTGAACCGCAGCCAGTCCACGAACGACACGTACCCGACGAGCATCAAGATCGCGATGATCTTCGGGGTCCGACGTCTGATCGTGCAGCTCGAGGAGCTCTCCGCGGCGTTCGCCGAGCGGGGCCGCGCCTTCGCCGACGTGCTGAAGGTGGGCCGGACGCAGCTGCAGGACGCCGTGCCGATGACCCTCGGGCAGGAGTTCACCGGGTTCTCGCACACGATCCAGGAGGACGCTGACCTGCTCCGCAAGGTGATGCCGCTGCTCGCCGAGATGAACCTCGGCGCGACGGCGATCGGCACCGGGATCACCGCGGACCCGCTCTACCGCGACGAGGTCCGCCGACAGCTGCAGGAGGCGAGCGGCATCGACGTCGTCACCGCCCCCGACCTCATCGAGGCGACGAGTGACGCCGGTGCGTTCATGACCCTGTCCGGCACGGTGAAGCGCAGCGCCGCGAAGCTCTCGAAGATCTGCAACGACCTGCGGCTGCTGTCGTCCGGCCCGCAGGCGGGTCTCGGCGAGATCACGTTGCCTGCTCGCCAGGCCGGTTCGTCGATCATGCCGGGCAAGGTCAACCCGGTGATCCCCGAGGTCGTGAACCAGATCGCCTACGCGGTCGCCGGGGCCGACACCACCGTGACGATGGCGGCGGAGAGCGGGCAGCTGCAGCTCAACGCCTTCGAGCCGATCATCGCCCACTCGATCCTGCAGTCGCTGCAGTGGATGTCCCGCGGCTGCGCGACCCTGCGCGAGCACTGCGTCGTCGGCATCGAGGCGAACGAGGCGAAGCTCGCGGCCCAGGTCGACACGAACGTCGGCGTCGTCACCGCGCTGACGCCGTACATCGGGTACGCTGCCGCGGCGTCGATCGCGCACACGGCGCTGACCACCTCGACGCCGATCTCGACGCTCGTCGTGGCCGCTGGGCTGATGGACGAGGACCAGGTCATGCGGGTGCTCAGCCCGGCGCGGCTGTCGGGGATCGAGCTGGCGACGGGCGCGATCCCGATCGTCACCGAGGAGATGCTGGACGCCGAGGCGCGCAAGCGCTGACGCGGAGCGTCCGCGCCACAAGTACGCGCGCACAAGCACCGCACGCACACACACCCCCGTCAGGGCAGCGGCCGCTCGCCCACCCGCACCTGCTGCGCCATCGCCCGCAGGTGCTCCTCGTTCGGGGTCAGCTCGGCGTCCTCTTCCTCGGCCACCCGCGCGGCCTCGGCCCGGACGTGCTGCGCGGCCGCGATGTCCTGGTCCCGCCAGCGCGCGAGCGTGAAGTTCCGCGTGACGTCGCGCAGCGGCAGCCGGATCGACTCGTCCGCCTCGATGCCGGCGAGCAGCTGCCGCATCCGGATCACCTCGGAGTCGAGCTCCCCGCCGACCACGAGCACGAAGTTCGAGATGTACAGGTACACGAGCAGCAGGATCGCGCCACCGAGCCACCCGTAGGCGCGGTTCCCGCCACCGAGGGTCTCCACGTAGAGCGCGAACCCCACCGTGGCGATGGCCCAGGTCACGATCGCGAACGCGGCACCGGCCGACACCCACCGCAGCTGCGGGGTCTTCACGTTCGGCGTCGCGTAGTAGAGCACCGCCACCATCACGACGAGGTCGGCCGCCAGCACGGGCCACTTCACCACGTTCCACACGTCGTCGATCCAGGGCGCCCACCCGAGCTGCCGGATCACGGCCTCGGAGATCGTCGGCGTCCCGAGCAGGATGACGATGGCCACGGCACCGCCGCCCATGACGAGCAGCGTGACGAGGAGCATCATGCTGCGGAACTTCCAGATCCGCCGGCCCTCCTCGACCTCGTAGGCGGTGTTCATCGCCCGCCCGAACGCCGTCGCGTAGCCGGACAGCGACCAGAGCGTCAGCACGACGCCGATCGTGAACCCGAGCCACGGGTTGTCCAGGGTCAGCAGCTGCCGGAGCGGCCCCTCGAGGTGCTCGGCGGTCTCGGGACGGACGATGAACCCGAGGACCTCGACGATGTCGGTCAGGCTGTCGCCCTTGCGGTCGACGATGGACAGCGCCGACACGACCGCCAGCGCGGTCGGGAACACCGTCAGCAGCGCGAAGAACGTCAGCGACGCGGCCGCGTCGACGACGCGGTGCCGGATGACCGAGTGGTAGGTGCGCCGGACGACGGCGCGGACTCCCGTCCGCTGGAGGTCGCGCGATGCGCTGTCCGGCATGTGTCGTACGGTACCCGACACGTGACGGCCTGGAGGCCCGTGGCGGGCCCGCCCCGCGCCTCCCGTCCGCCCTTCGGTCGCGTCGCGAGCTCCTGCAAGACACCGGTGTTCACGCTCCGCACCGCGGAACGCGGGTGTTCCACGCGCGAACACCGGTGTCTTGCGGACCCGCACTCGACCGCGGCCCGCCGTCAGTTGGCGTGGGGGTGCAGGGCGTCGTAGCGGCGGAACGACGGGACCATCCGGAGCAGCAGCGCGACGAGGCCGACGATCAGCACGCCGCCGATGACCGGCGGGTACGCGATGCCGGCCGCGACGACCAGGCCGGCGTACAGGTCGCCGAGCCGCGGGCCGCCCGTGACCACCACGATGAAGATGCCCTGCAGCCGACCGCGCATGCCGTCCGGCGACGCCGCCTGCAGGATCGTGTTCCGGAACACCGAGCTGACGTTGTCCGCACCGCCGGCCATCGCCAGGAACAGCGCCGCGAGCCCGAGCGCCGGCAGGATCTCGACCCCGAACGCCTCGCCCGAGCGGCCGCCGAGCACGTGCGCCAGCGCGATGACCACACCGAAGGCCGCGATCGCCCCGCCGTACGCCGTGATGGCCCAGCCGACGGCCTCACCCTGGCGTCGGACGTGCCCGAGCGGCCCGGAGAACACGCTCGACAGCAGCGCCCCGATCGCGTACGCGGCAGTCAGGGTGCCGACGGTGATCGACCCGCCGCCGATGACGAGCGCTCCGATCGCGGGGAACAGCACACGTGGCTGCCCGAAGGTCATCGCGATGATGTCGAGCACGAACGTCATCGTGATGTTGCGCGACCGCCGCAGGAACTTCGCGCCCTCGATGAGCGAGCCGAGCCCCGGCCGCAGTGCGTCGTGGTCGGCGGCCATCCGGGGCAGCGTGAACACCCCGAGGAACGCGAACGTGAACAGCACGACGTCGATCGTGTACGTCGGCGCGAACCCGACGCTCGCGATGAGCACACCGGCGATCGCCGGGCCCACGGTGACCTGGAACCCGGACGCGATCCCGCCCAGGGCGCTCGCCGCGGGCAGCAGGTCGGTGCCGACGAGCCGCGGGACGATGGCCGAGCGGGAGGCGTTGCTGACGGTGGCGGCCACGGCGTTGACCGTCGCGAGCACGTAGAGCAGTGCGACGCTGTGCAGGTCGAGCCAGGCGTGCGTGGCGATCAGGGCGACGGCGACCCACGCGATGATCGACGACACGAGCGCGACGAGGCGTCGGTCGAAGGCGTCCGCGAGCATCCCGCCGTACAGCCCGGCGACGATCATCGGCACGAGCGCGATGACACCCACCAGGGCCACGGCGAAGGTCGAGCGGGTGATCTCGTAGACCTCGAGCCCGACGGCGACGGTGGTCATCTGGGTACCGATGCCGGCGATCGCCGTGCCGGCCCAGAGCCGTGCAAAGGCGGGGGAGCGGCGGAGCGGGGTGAGATCGGCGAGCAGGCGGCGGCGCGGCGGTGCGGGAGTCGATGGTGTCACGGTGGAACCATTCTGCGGGCTGGACGCTCGTTGCGTGTGCCCGGTGCGCGCTCTGGTTGACTGATCCGCATGACTGACCTGAACAGCAAGCCCGAGTTCGACGCCCCCGAGGGCCCCGCCCCCACCGAGCTCGTCATCACCGACATCGTCGAGGGTTCCGGCGAGGAAGCGTCCGCCGGCTCGACCGTCAAGGTCCACTACGCCGGCGTCGAGTACGAGACCGGCGAGGAGTTCGACAGCTCCTGGAACCGCGGCGAGCCCATCGACTTCCCGCTCGCGGCCCTGGTGCGCGGCTGGCAGGAGGGCATCCCCGGCATGAAGGTCGGCGGTCGCCGCAAGCTCGTCGTCCCGCCGGAGCTCGCCTACGGCCCCGCCGGTGGTGGCCACTTCCTGTCCGGCAAGACCCTCATCTTCGTGATCGACCTGCTCGGGGTCCGCTGATGCAGGTCGGTGCCCCGACGATCGAGCTGAACGACGGCCACCGGTTCCCGGAGCTCGGCCTCGGCACCTACGGCCTGAACGGCGACGAGGGCGCGGCGGCGGTCGGCACCGCGATCGCGAGCGGCTACCGGCTGCTCGACACGGCGCTGAACTACGGCAACGAGGACGCCGTCGGCAAGGCCGTCCGCGAATCCGAGGTGGCGCGCGAGGACCTCGTCGTCACGTCGAAGCTCCCCGGCCGGCACCACGGCTACGACGAGGCGCACCGCTCGATCGACGAGACCCTCGGCAACCTGGGGCTCGACCACGTCGACCTGTACCTGATCCACTGGCCGAACCCGTCGGTGGACAAGTTCGTCGACACCTGGAAGGCGTTCGTCGACCTCCGCGACAGCGGCAAGGTCCGCTCGATCGGCGTCTCGAACTTCACGCCGGAGCACCTCCGCCGCATCGTCGACGCCACCGGGGTCGCCCCGGCCGTCAACCAGGTGGAGCTGCACCCGTACTTCCCCCAGGCGGAACTGCGGAAGGTGCACCAGGAGCTCGGCATCGTGACCGAGAGCTGGAGCCCGCTCGCGAAGCGGTCGGAACTGCTCACCGAGCAGCCGATCGTCGACGCCGCCGCGGCGCACGGTGTGGCACCCGGCCAGGTCGTGCTGCGCTGGCACGTCCAGCTCGGTGCCGTGCCGGTGCCGAAGTCGGGCGACGCCGCCCGCCAGAAGGAGAACCTCGACGTCTTCGGCTTCGAGCTGACCGACGACGAGGTGCAGGCGATCTCCGCGCTCGAGCGCGGTCGTCTGTGGGACGGCGACCCGGACACGCACGAAGAGATGTGACTCCGACGCGACCCTTCGGGGACAGCGGGGCTCCCGGTGGGCAGTACACTGGTTCCCCCTCTTCCCGAAGGGTTGCGTGTGTCCGAACCGACCGAGATCGACCGTGAACGCGGCTACGTCGACGGCCTCTTCCGTCGTCTCGACGAGCTGACCGCCGAGGCCGAACAGCGCCTCGCCGAGACCCGCCGACAGGCGGTCGGCGGGAACCACCAGAGCCGCAGCGAGCGCGACGCGTACGCGCGGCTCTACGAGGACACCGTCGCGACGCTCGAGCGGGTGGGGGACCGTCTGGTCTTCGGCCGGCTCGAGGTCGCCGAGCCCGACAACCCCGACGACACCTTCCGCTACATCGGCCGCGTGGGGCTCCGCGACGCCGAGCACCGGCCGCTGCTGCTCGACTGGCGCGTCCCCGGTGCGAGCGCCTTCTACCAGGCCACCGCGGCGCACCCGATGGGCATGCGCTCCCGCCGGCACCTGTCCCTGCAGGGCCGTCGCGTGGTCGGCGTCGAGGACGAGGTGTTCGACGCCTCGCTCTACGACGACGAGCGCACCCACCTGCAGGGCGAGGGGGCGCTGCTCGCCGCGGTGACCGCCGAACGCACCGGCCGGATGACCGACATCGTCGCGACGATCCAGGGTGAGCAGGACCGCATCATCCGCTCCCCGCTCGAGGGCGTGCTCATCGTGCAGGGCGGCCCCGGCACCGGCAAGACCGCCGTGGCGCTGCACCGGGCCGCCTACCTGCTGTACTCGTACCGCGAACGGCTGCGGGGCTCCGGCGTGCTCATGGTCGGCCCGTCCCCGGCGTTCCTGACGTACATCGAGCAGGTGCTCCCGTCGCTCGGCGAGACCGGTGTCGTGATGGCGTCGCTCGGCTCGCTCTACCCGGGCGTGCACGCGACGACGCACGACACCCGCGACGTCGCTGCCGTGAAGGGCGCCGCGCAGATGGCGTCCCTGCTGCGCCGGGCCGTGCGCTCGCGCCAGGTCGTGCCGACCGAGTCGGTCACGCTCGACATCGAGGGCGAGCGGCTCGTCGTGCCGCCGCAGCTCGTCGCCGACGCCATGAAGCGCGCGCAGGACCGCGGCAAGCCGCACAACGCCGCCCGCGTCACGTTCAACAAGACCGCCCTCGACGCGATGACCCGCCTGCTCGCCGAGCAGCTGCGGGAGCGCGGCACCACGGTGGACGAGGCCGACGAGAAGGTCCTGCGCGAGGACATCCGGAGTTCGTACGACGCCCGTGTGCTGCTCAACACCGCGTGGCTGCCCCTGCCACCGGAGAAGTTCCTCGAGGACCTCTACGCCCGGCCGAACTGGCTCGCGTCGCTCACCCCCGACTGGACCCCGGAGCGCCGCGCCCTGCTGCAGCGCGCCCGCGGCACGGCCTGGACCGTCGAGGACGTCCCCCTGCTCGACGAGGCCGCCGAACTGCTCGGCCCGTTCGACCCGACCGGCGGCGCCGCCAAGCGCGCGGCGAAGGCCAGCCGGAACCGTGACATCGAGAACGCCCGCCAGGCCATCGAGAACATGGGCGTCGAGGGCATCGTCAGCGCCGAGCAGGTCGCCGGCTCGTTCGCCGAGGGCGGCGACCCCCGCTCCACCGCCGAGCGCGCCGCCGACGACCGCGAGTGGACCTACGGGCACATCGTCGTCGACGAAGCGCAGGAGCTCTCGCCGATGCAGTGGCGCGTGCTCGCCCGCCGCAACCCGCTGCGCTCCTTCACGATCGTCGGCGACATGGCGCAGGGTTCCTCGCCCGGTGCCGCACGCACCTGGGACGACGTCATCGGGGCGCTCGCGCGTCGCCGACGCGGCCGTGCGCCGCAGGTGCCGCTCGACCACCGCATCGAGCAGCTCACGGTGAACTACCGCACCCCGCGCTCCATCGTCGAGGCCGCCGGGGCCTTCGCGGACAGCGCCGGCCTCACGGTCACCCGCAACGAGGCCGTTCGAGACGGTGACCCCGTCGAGCGCGTCCGCGTCGCCCGGGCCGACCTGCTCGACACCGTCGTGGCCGTTGCCGACGCCGAGCGTGCCCGGATCGGATCCGGCACCATCGGCGTCATCGTGCCCGAGGCCCAGGTCGACACGGTCCGGCAGCGGCTCGCCCGCACCGAGGCGGACGTCCGGGGCCTCGCCTCGCCGAACGCCGGCTCGCTCACGGTGCTGACGGGTGCGGACGCCAAGGGTCTGGAGTTCGACGGCGTGCTGCTCGTCGACCCGGACGGCGTGGGTGCCGACGCCGCCCGTGCCGCCGCCGCGGTGTACGTCGCGATGACGCGTCCGACCCGTCGCCTGACGGTCATCGACGTCGACTGACGGTCGTGCGCGTGTCCCCGCGCACTTCGTGAGCAGGAACGGTCGGGTCCGTCGGTCCCACGCGACCGTTCCTGCGCACGATCGGTGGGCGGTGGCGTCCCCGCGGGGCGGACGGGAGGCCCGGTGCGGGTCCGCCACGGGCCTCCCGGCTCAGGTCGGGTCGCCTTCGGACCGCACCCGCGCGACCAGGTCGGCCCACGGGCCGTCGAGGCGGCGACCCGGGATCGTCACGGTGGTGCGCTCGACGGTGATCGTCCAGCTGAAGTCGTCGGGGACGGGCTCGGCCGTCGGTGCCGGGGTACGCCGCAGCGCGTCGACGACGTCGGACCACGCCGTGGGGTCGCTGCTCGTGTCGGTGTCGACCCGCCAGCGCCGTGTGGTGCCGGCGAAGCCCCCGGAGCGGCGGACCTCGATGCGCATGCCCGCGACGCTACGCCCGGGTGGCCTGCTCAGTCGAGCACGCCCACCTGCTGCCAGGCCTGACGGACCGCGGTCTGCTCGGCGGAACCGTCCCCGAACCGCCGCCCGGCCGCGTCGACGCTGACGGTGGCGAAGCCCGCGAAGTCGATCGAGGCGGTCACCTCGGGCGACGTCAGAGCGTCCCACCAGACGGCACCGGCGCCCAGCCACGCGGGGCCGCCGATGGCCGTGGCCGCCAGGAAGAACGCGTGGTTCGGGATGCCGGAGTTCGTGTGGACCCCGCCGGCGTCGTCCGTGGTGACGACGAAGCCGGCCATGGTCGCCGGCTGCGGGTCCTTCCCGAGCACCGGGTCGTCGTACGCGGTGCCGGGGGCCCGCATCGACCGGAGCGCGTCGCCCTGCACGGCGTCGGTGAACAGCCCCTCGCCGATGAGCCAGCTCGCCTGCTCCGCCGTCTGCCCCGCCGCGTACTGGGCGACCAGGGAGCCGAAGACGTCGCTGATCGACTCGTTGAGGGCGCCCGACTGGCCCTGGTAGGTCAGGTCGGCGGTGTACTGCGTGACGCCGTGCGCCAGCTCGTGGCCGATGACGTCGAGCGCGACGGTGAAGCGGCGGAACACCTCGTCGTCGCCGTCGCCGAACACCATCCGGCGGCCGTCCCAGTAGGCGTTGTCGTAGTCCTGGCCGTAGTGCACGGTCGCGTCGAGGGGGAGCCCGGCACCGTCGATCGACACCCGGTCGAACACCTCGAGCCAGAAGGCGTGCGTGGCGCCGAGGCCCGCGTACGCCTCGTCGACCGCGGCGTCACCGGAGTCGGCGTCACCCTCGCGCCGGACGACGGTGCCGGGCAGCGTCGTGGTGCCGTGCGCGTCGGTGATCGTCCGCTGCGGCGAGCGGTCGACGGCGCCGCTGACGCCGCGCGGTGCGACCAGGTGCTCGTGCTTCGGCGCCTGCACGGCGTCGAGCGAGGCCAGTGCGGTGCGTGCCGCCGAGGCCGCCCGGGGGAACGCGTCGGCACCGGCGACGGCGCGGAGCAGGTAGGGCGGGACGACGGAGCGGATGCGGTCGGTCGCGGTCATGCGCACATGCAACCACCGGGCACCGACACGGCCCTGCGCGGGCTGTCGGGCGGCGGTCAGTCGCGCTTGCGGTGCTCGACGAGGGCCAGCGCGTACGACTCCCACCACTGGCCGGCTGCGGGGCCACCGTTGCAGGTGCCGTCGCTGAGCCCCGGCGTCTTCACCCAGAGCAGGGCGTCGAGTCGGGTGCTGCCGCCGGTGACGTGCGGCTCCTGGCCGAGGCCGGCACCCTCGGGGTTGCACCAGGTGCCCCGCCACCCCTGCCCGTTGCGCGAGACGTCGATGACGAAGTGCGGGTCGCCGCCGATCGCGTCGGCGAGCTCGTCGGCGTACGCGCGCTCCTGGTCGACGCGGTAGAAGTTCGACACGTTCGTGAAGAAGCCCTGCACCTCGTCGACGCCGGCCTGCCGCAGCCAGTCCGCCATGGTCGCGGTCGGCACGCGGTTCTCGTTGCCGCCGTCCAGGTACACGGTGAGCCCGTGGCCGGTCAGCGCGTCGACGGCCTTCCGCAGCAGGGGCAGGCGTTCGTCGCGCAGCCGCTCGCAGTTCTGGATCTGGGCGATCGAGTCGGGTTCGACGAGCACGACGGCGTGCGAACCGGCCATCGCACGGACGGCGGACCGGACCCACGGCAGGTAGGCGTCGTCCTCGGTGCCGCCCTTCGAGTAGCTGCCGCAGTCACGGTCCGGGATGTTGTAGAGGACGAACACGGGGGTGCCCCCACGTTCCTCCGCCGTGCTGACCACCGACCGGATCGTCGAGCGGGTCTCGGCCCGCGAGGTGTTCGTCAGCCAGGTCGCGATCGGCTGGTCGGCGATCACCGCGATCTGCTCGGCGGTCTCGGCGTCGCCCTCGGCCCGGGCCTGGCGCTCGCGGAGGCCGGCCTGGTTCACGGCGGTCGGCTGGCGCGCGAGCCCGCCCGGGAACGCCTCGGCCGCGGACTTCCGCTCGGCGACGCTGCGGCCGCTCGGGGTACGGTCGCCGTCCGGCTGGCCGCCGTTCCACGGGCCGACGACCACGAGGGTCGTGACGACCGCGGCGACGACGACGGCCGCAGCGGCGATCCACCCCCACTGCCGCAGGCCGCCGGTGCGGTTGCGGCGTGGGGTGCTGGGTGCCTCGTGCTCCGGCATGCTGCGGTGCTCCTGATCTGACCGTGCGGTGTCGGTGGTGCGGGCACCGATCGCGCCCGGACCCATGCTGACAGGTGCGGGGGAGTCCTGACCAGCGCCGATCCGCGATCGCCCAGGTGTCGCACCGACGGCTGACAGGAGCGCTCCAGCGACCGCGCAGGACCGTGCAGCACACTGTGCGGATGTTCCGTCGACTCCTCCTCCTCGCCCTGACCGCGGGCTACGCCTGGGTGATCTGGCGGATGACGCTGACCCCGCAGGTCTTCACCTCGGCCCAGAACTCCCTCGTGCTGCACGCGATCGCCTGGGTGCAGCAGCTGCCGCACGGTGCCTGGTTCACGTACGAGCGCACCGAGTTCCTCGCCAACATCGCGATGTTCGTGCCCGTGGGGATGCTCGCGGCGCTGTGGTTGCCCCGGCGCTGGTGGATCCTCGGCGCGCTCGTCGCGGTCGCCCTGTCCACGGGCATCGAGTTCGCGCAGGCCACCTACCTGCCGTACCGCGTGGCGGACCCGCGCGACGTGCTGTCGAACGGCCTCGGCGGACTGCTCGGCGCGACGCTGGTCGGACTCGTCCGCAGCCTGCTGCCGGAGCGTCGTCGCCGACGCCGTCTGCACCCCAGGACCGCCTAGGACTCTGGTAGTCTTGTGCGGTTGCCGTCGAACGGCCGCGGACAAAGAGCGCTCGTGCATCAGGCACGGGCACCGCGCAACGGACAGGAAGGGGATCACCATGGCACTTGACGCACAGGTCAAGCAGGAGATCATCGAAGAGTACGCGACCCACCCGGGCGACACCGGATCCCCCGAGGTCCAGGTCGCCGTTCTGACGCGTCGTATCAACGACCTGAACGAGCACCTCAAGGAGCACAAGCACGACCACCACTCGCGTCGTGGCCTGCTCCTCATGGTCGGTCAGCGTCGCCGTCTCCTCGGCTACCTCTCCGACGTCGACATCGCCCGCTACCGCACGCTCATCGAGCGCCTCGGCCTGCGTCGCTAGTCGACCGACACACGCTTGACCGAACGCCCCGGACCTCTTCGAGAGGACCGGGGCGTTCTTCGTTCCGCGGGGCGTTCGGCGCTCGGCGGGGCCCCGCCCCGACCGCGCTCCGTCCTCGGTCGGTCGCGAGGTCGGTCACGACACGTCGCCCGCGCTCGTGCGGCGGTCACGACTCGTCGGCCACAACGGTCCCAGTCGACACTTCGTGACCGCTCCGCAGTCACCGCGCGGGGAGTCGTGACCGATCGGCACGCTGTTCGATGGCGGGAATGGTTGCGAGGGGAGCCCGGTTGGATGCTATGTTCATGCAAACGCATCGAAAGTCGGGAAGCATCATGACCACCATCGCCGTCGTCTCCGCCGGACTCTCCGAGCCCAGCTCCACCCGCCTGCTCGCCGACCGTCTGGGCGAGGCCGCCGTCGCGTCGCTCGTCGCCGAGGGCACCCCGGCACACGTCGTGCACGTCGAACTCCGGCCGCTCGCGCACGAGATCACCGACGCGATGCTCACCGGCTTCGCGGCCCCGGCGCTCTCCGCAGCGATGGCCGCCGTGGTCGAGGCCGACGCCGTCGTGTTCGTCACGCCGATCTTCACCGCGGGCGTCAGCGGACTCGCGAAGTCGTTCCTGGACGTGCTCGACAAGGACTCGATGGCCGACATGCCCGTCCTGCTCGGTGCCACCGGCGGGACCTCGCGGCACTCCCTCGCGATCGACCACGCCCTCCGGCCGGTCTTCGCGTACCTGCGCGCGGCGATCGTGCCCACGGGGGTCTTCGCCGCGACCGACGACTGGGGGACCGACGGTGACGCGGCCGCCCTGGACGGTCGCATCCGCCGGGCCGGAGCCGACCTGGCCTGGGCGATCCGGGCCTCCAGGCGGGCCCCGCAGGAAGCCGATGCGCTCCCCGCGACCCCGGACTTCGCGAGCCTGCTCGGCGGCCTCGGTCACTGACCGCCGGCCGGCCCCTGGCTCAGTACCAGTGCGGGTTGACGCTCATCTCGTGGCCCCACGCCCCGCAGGGTGATCCGTAGGCGCTCTTGATGTACGCGAGCCCCCAGTCGATCTGCGTGTTCGCGTTGGTGCGCCAGTCTGCTCCGGCGACCGCCATCTTCTCGGCCGGCAGCGACTGCGGGATGCCGTAGGCGCCGCTCGAGGCGTTCAGGGCGTTCGCCCGCCACCCGGACTCCTGCGTCCAGAGCGACACCAGGCACGAGAACTGGTCGGAGCCCCACCCGTACGATCCGAGCGCGCTCCGTGCGTAGGCCTGCGCGGCCGCGGGGTCCACGGCGACGCCCCCGGTGCTCGGGTAGGACGAGCCGGTGCCGCCGCTGGTCGCGCCGCCGCTGGAAGCGCTGCTGCTGGCGTTCGCCGCGTTCGCGTTCGCCTCCGCCTCGGCCGCCGCCGCTGCGGCCCGCTTGCGCTGCTGCTCCGCCTTCTGCGCGGCGACCCGCTGGCCGAGCTCGTACCCGGCCTCCTGCTTCGCGGTGCTGTCCTTGAGCGACGCGAGCTGCGCGTACAGCTCGTCGCTGTGCTGCTCCGTCGACTCGACGGCGGCGTCCGCCGCCTGTTCCGCCGACTTCGCCGCGGCCGAGCGTTCCTCGGCCGCCTGCGCGCGCGTCGCGCGTTCCGTCTCGGCTCGCTCGGCCTGCTCGTGCAGCGACGACGCCGTGCCGGCCGCGACGGACGCCTCGTCCATGACACCGGACCAGGTTTCCGACAGCTGGTCGAGCGCGCCGAGCTGGTAGAGCAGCTGGTCCGGGTTCTTCGCGGTCGCGATGCGGGTGGTCATCTGGTTCGTGCTGCCGTCGCGGTACAGGTTCGCGGCCAGTTGGCCGGCCCGCTGCTGGGCCCGGTCCGCCGTCTCGCTCGCGTGCTGCGCCTGGGCCTGGAGGCTCGTGGCGGCCTGGGTGGCCGACGCCAGCTCCGACTCGGCCGCGTCCGCCTTCGACGAGGCCACCAGGGCGGCCTGCGACTTCGCGGCGGCTTCGTCCTGCGCCGACTGCAGCGCCGCCTGCACCTTCTGCACCTCGGCGCGCTTGGCGGTCTCGTTGCCCTTGGCGCGCTGGACGTCCTGCCAGGTGGGGTACTCGGTGGCGTTCGCGGGGGCAGCGGTCAGGGCTGGGGCGACGAGCGCGCCGACGACCACGGCGGCCGCGACGAGCACGCCCCGCGAGGGGGTGAGGCGCATGTCGGCAGGCTACCGATGTTCACCAGGAGTCCAGCGAGCCGCGCCGCCGACAGCCTGAGGACTGGTAAAGTCCATCGTGTCCGAGGACTCATTCCCCGGACGTCACACACAACACTGCGCAGGCCGGGCACGGAGCTGGTCATCGGTGGTGGCTCGCGGGCCGGAACGGTTTCCCGAGTGCTTCTACTGCTGGCCAGACATGCGTCCGGAACGATCGGCGCGCACGCACCATCGAGTGCCGTCGCCACGGCCTGCCGGAAACACATCAAGGAGGCGCCCTTTTGGAGGGTCCCGAGATCAAGTTCGCCGAAGCCGTCATCGACAACGGCAAGTACGGCAAGCGCACCGTCCGGTTCGAGACCGGTCGGCTCGCACAGCAGGCCCAGGGCGCGGTCGCCGCGTACCTGGACGAGGAAACGATGCTCCTCTCGGCCACCAGCGCCGGCAAGCACCCGCGTGAGGGCTTCGACTTCTTCCCGCTGACCGTCGACGTCGAGGAGCGTTCCTACGCCGCCGGCAAGATCCCCGGTTCGTTCTTCCGTCGCGAAGGCCGTCCGTCGACCGAGGCCATCCTCGTCTGCCGTCTGATCGACCGGCCGCTGCGTCCGTCGTTCGTCGACGGCCTCCGCAACGAGGTGCAGATCGTCATCACCGTCCTGAGCATCGCTCCGGACGAGTTCTACGACGCGCTGGCGATCAACGCCGCGTCCGCGTCGACGCAGATCTCCGGTCTGCCGTTCTCCGGCCCGATCGCCGGTGTGCGCCTCGCGCTCATCGGCGACCAGTGGGTCGCGTTCCCGAAGGCCTCGCAGCTCGCCGACGCCGTGTTCGACCTGACCGTCGCCGGTCGTGTCGTCACGGACGAAGCCGGCAACGAGGACGTCGCGATCATGATGGTCGAGGCGGAAGCCACCGAGCACGCCTGGGACCTCATCCAGGGCGGCGCCACCAAGCCCGACGAGGCCATCGTCGCGCAGGGCCTCGAGGCGGCGAAGCCGTTCCTCAAGTCCCTCGTCGACGCGCAGGCCAAGCTCGCCGCGCAGTCGGCCAAGGAGATCCAGGACTTCCCGGTCTTCCCGCCGTACGCGCCCGAGGTCTACTCCGCCGTCGAGGCACTCGCGCTCTCCGAGCTCGGTGACGTCTACAAGATCGCCGCCAAGACCGAGCGTCAGGACGCCGACGACGCGCTCAAGTCGCGCGTCAAGGCCGCCATCGCCGAGCAGGTCACCGCGGGCTCGCTGCCCGAGGTCGCCAACTCGCAGGTCGGCGCCGCGTACAAGTCGGTCACGAAGAAGGTCGTCCGCGGCCGCATCCTGACCGAGCAGATCCGCATGGACGGCCGCGGCCTCGCCGACATCCGTCCGCTCGACGCCGAGGTCGCCGTGATCCCGCGCGTCCACGGTTCGGCGATCTTCCAGCGCGGCGAGACGCAGATCCTCGGCGTCACCACGCTGAACATGCTCAAGATGGAGCAGCAGATCGACTCGCTGTCGCCCGTCACGAAGAAGCGCTACCTGCACCACTACAACTTCCCGCCCTACTCGACCGGTGAGACCGGCCGCGTGGGTTCGCCGAAGCGTCGCGAGATCGGGCACGGCTTCCTCGCCGAGCGCGCCCTCGTGCCGGTGCTGCCGTCGCGTGACGAGTTCCCCTACGCCATCCGTCAGGTCTCCGAGGCGCTCAGCTCCAACGGCTCGACCTCGATGGGTTCCGTCTGCGCCTCGACCCTCTCGCTGCTCAACGCCGGTGTGCCCCTCAAGGCCCCGGTTGCCGGCATCGCGATGGGCCTGGTCTCCGACACCGTCGACGGCCAGACCCGCTACGCGGCCCTGACCGACATCCTCGGTGCGGAAGACGCCCTCGGCGACATGGACTTCAAGGTCGCCGGTACCTCGGAGTTCGTCACCGCGATCCAGCTCGACACCAAGCTCGACGGCATCCCGTCGACGGTGCTCGACGCGGCGCTCAAGCAGGCCAAGGAGGCCCGCTCGGCCATCCTCGGTGTGCTGAACGAGGCCATCGACGCCCCCGACGAGATGGCGGACACCGCTCCTCGCGTCATCTCGGTGCAGATCCCCGTCGACAAGATCGGCGAGCTGATCGGCCCGAAGGGCAAGACGATCAACGGGATCCAGGACACCACCGGTGCCGACATCTCGATCGAGGACAACGGCACCGTCTACATCGGCGCCGTCGACGGTCCGTCGGCCGAGGCCGCTCGTGCCCAGGTCAACGCGATCGCGAACCCGACCAACCCGGAGATCGGGGACCAGTTCCTCGGCACCGTCGTGAAGATCGCCACCTTCGGCGCCTTCGTGTCGCTGCTCCCGGGCCGTGACGGTCTGCTCCACGTCTCCGAGGTCCGCAAGCTCGCCGGTGGCAAGCGTGTGGAGAACGTCGAAGACGTGCTCGGCGTCGGCCAGAAGGTCCTCGTCGAGGTCACCAAGGTGGACGACCGCGGCAAGCTGTCGCTCGCGCCGGTCGTGGCCGACGAGACCGAGGGTGACTCCACCTCGGCCGAGACGGTCCGCGCCCACGCCGAGGACCCGGCCGAGGGCTGATCCTCTCCGCGTCCTGACGCACGAACGGCCGCCGTCCCTTCCGGGGCGGCGGCCGTTCGCCGTTGCGGGGCGTGTGTGCGTTTTGGCCGCGCGTGCTTTCGCGGCCAGCGACACCTCACGGGCACGGCGCCGCGTGAACGGTCGCTGTGCGCGAACGATCGCGGCACCGTGCCACGCGTGCCCGTCAGGCCGCGGGGGTCTCCTGCGTGCCCATGAGCTGGGCGCGCCCGAGCAGGTGCCCGCGGAGCATGAAGCCCACCACCGCGGGGGTCGCGTCGGCGGGGACCTCGAGCACGGGGACGTCGAGGGCGCTCAGCGTGAAGAAGTAGCGGTGCACACCGTGGCCCGCGGGCGGAGCAGCCCCGAGGAACGTGTCCGTGCCGAACTCGTTGCGGCGGCGGAGTGCCTCGGCGGGCAGCAGGGCGTCGTCGGTGCCGGCACCTGCGGGGAGCGAGGTCGCCGAGCCCGGGATGTCCGTCAGGCTCCAGTGCCAGAAGCCCGAGCCGGTCGGGGCATCGGGGTCGTAGACGGTCAGGACGAAGCTCTTCGTGCCCTCGGGCGCGTCCGACCACTCGAGTGCGGGGGAGCGGTCCTCACCGCCGACGTCGGAGCCGCGTGCCGAGGTGGGCAGCTCGCCTCCGTCGGTGAAGTCGGGGCTCGTCAGGGTGAAGGACGGGACGTCGGGCAGGTTCCAGTTGGGGTCGTTGGCCATGCCCCCAGCCAACACCCGCCGGCTCGGGCTGCGCTCGGTGCGCGCGCGGGGCTGTGGGAGTTCGCACGTGACGGCCTGGAGGCGCGGTGCGGCGCCGCCACGGGCCTCCCGTCCGCCCGCGGTCGCCTCGGCCGCCCCGCGGAAGCGACGGATGTGCGTCGCGCGGGTGCGTCCGTGCCGCGAAGGCGACAGGATGCCGCGAACGGTTCGCGGTGATCTGCCGCTTTCGCGACAGTGACAGTGACAGCCGACAGCCGACGGTGACAGCGCTGGCGGAGAGCCTGGCGTCAGCCCGCGAGCACCCGGTCGACCACGCGGTTGAGCGCGGCGGTGGCGGCGATCGCGTCACCGGCGTACGCGCCGGCCATCGCACCGTCGCGCGCGAGCATGAGCTCGTCGGCACCGTCGCCGGGCAGGGGGTGTCCGGCCTCCTGCAGCAGCGTCGCGAGTCGCTCGGTGTACCAGTCGCGGTGCACGGCGACGACCTGGCGGACCGGGTCGCGCGGGTCGTGGTACTCGGCGGCGGCGTGCAGGAACGCACAGCCGCGGAATGCCGGGTCGTTGACGTCGTCGGCCAGCGCGGCGACCCACGCGCGGACGGCCCGCTCGGGGGAGCCGGCGTCGGCGATGAGCTGCTCCATCCGCTCCTGCACGCGCTCGTGCTGGGTGCGGATGTAAGCCAGGATCAGGTTGTCCTTCGACCCGTAGTGCTTGTAGAACGTCGCCTTCGTGACGCTCGCCTCGGAGATGAGACGGTCGACGCCGACGCTGTGGATGCCCTCTTCGTAGAAGAGTCGCGTGGCGGTCTCGAGGACACGGACCTTCGCGCCGCCGGAGCGGGGAGTCGGGGGGACGCTCGACCCGTCCGGCGACGCGAGGTTCGTGCTCGGGCCGGGGAGACGCTGGACGGCCGGTTGGGGGGAATCGACCGTCACAGCGTGTACTCCTCGGACTCATCGGCTCCGCGACCGGAGTGGGGGGACTCGGTGGTCGCGCAGGACTGATGTCCCGAGCCGCCGGATCGGAACTTAGGGGGGCTTTCGATCCGGCGTGGCCAACAGTAGCACAAGGAGGACAGACAGACGAGTCGGTCTGTCCACATTTTCTGTACCCCACTTCGAGTGGCACGCGACCGAGACCGGGAAACTGGGCGGGAGGCATCGACGGATCACTAGGCTCGTCTGCGATGAACCAGCCAGTGCCACTGCCGCTCGGGGCCCCGGACACGTCGTTCCTGACGTCCGGCGGGGCCTTCGTCCGTCGCACCGTGCTGCCCTCGGGCGTCCGTGTGCTGACCGAGGCGGTGCCGGGTGCCGCGTCAACGAGCATCGGGTTCTGGGTCGGCGTCGGTTCGCGTGACGAGCGCGACGGGCAGTTCGGGTCGACGCACTTCCTCGAACACCTGCTCTTCAAGGGCACCGAGACCCGGTCGGCGCTCGACATCGCCATCGCGTTCGACTCGGTCGGCGGTGAGCACAACGCTGCGACCGCCAAGGAGTACACCTGCTACTACGCACGGGTCCGGGACACCGACGTCCCGATGGCCGTGAACGTCATCGGTGACATGGTCACCGGCTCGGTGCTCGAACCGGACGCCTTCGCCGTCGAGCGCGGGGTCATCCTCGAAGAACTCGCGATGGCCGCCGACGATCCGGCCGACCTCGCGGGCGAGGCGTTCTTCGCCGCGGCCTTCGGTGGACACCCCCTTGGCCGTCCGATCGGCGGCACCCCGGACAGCATCCGTGCGGTCCAGCGCGACGAGGTGCTGGCCCACTACCGCGAGCACTACGCGCCGAACGGCATCGTCGTCACCGCCGCCGGTGCCGTCGACCACGACCGGTTCTGCGAGCTCGTCGCCGGCGTCTTCCACGACGCCCCGGACGCCGAGCCGCTGCCGCGCCGCACGCCCGAGACCGTGGCCGACCCGGTCGAGGCGAAGCTGACGGTGGTGCACCGCCCGACCGAGCAGGTCAGCATGCTCCGCGGCTCGCAGGGCCTCGACCTGCGCGACGACCGCCGTCCCTCGCTCAGCGTCCTGAACGCCGTGCTCGGTGGCGGCATGAGTTCGCGTCTCTTCCAGGAGGTCCGTGAGCGCCGCGGTCTGGCCTACGCGGTGTCGTCGTTCGCCCCGGCCTACCTGGACAACGGTGCGTTCGGTGTCTACGCGGGCTGTGCGCCGGACAACGTCGCCGGTGTCATCGACATCGTCGACGCCGAGTTCCGCCGGATGGTCGACCACGGCATCACCGACGACGAGCTCCGACGTGCCAAGGGCCAGATCGAGGGCGCGCTGACGCTCTCGCTCGAGGACTCCGACGCCCGCATGACCCGCCTCGGCCGCTCCGAGCTCGGCACCGGCGAGTACACCGACCTGTCGACGGCGCTCGAGCGTGTCGACGGCGTCACGACCGACGGCGTGCTCGAACTCGCACGCGACCTGCTCACCCGCCCGACGATCACCTCGGTCGTCGGTGCCGTGCAGCAGGACGAACTCGCCGCGGCCATCGGGATCGGCAGCTGAGCACGGACATGTCGCACTACCTGTACCTCGTCCGGCACGGCGAACACCAGGACGCCGAACACGGCCTGCGGGACGGCAAGCTCTCCGAACGCGGCAAGCGTCAGGCGACCCTGATCGCGGACCGTCTCGGTGGCGTGCCGTTCGACGGCGTGTACCACTCGCCACTCGAGGCCCCGAGCGAGACCGCCGCGTTCCTGTCGCAGCGCCTGCCGTCGATCCAGCCCGAGCCCTCCACTTTGCTGTTCGACTGCATCCCCTCGGGCCCGACCCCGGACATGCCGCACGCCTACCAGGGCTGGTACGGCGGCATCACCGAAGAGGAGATCGTCGCCGGGCAGGCTCAGATGGGCGACGCCGTGTCGGAGTGGTTCACCCCCGCGCGCGAGGACCGGCACGACCTGCTGATCACCCACAACGCCGTGATCGGCTGGTTCGTGCGCGAGGCGTTCCAGGCCCCCGAGTGGCGCTGGATGGGCACGAACGTCGCCCACACCGCGCTCACGATCATCCGGATCCGTTCGGCGAAGCCCGCCGAGGTCGTCACGCTGAACGACCTGGCCCACCTGCCGGTGGAACTGCGCACGGGTCTGCCCGTCGACCAGCCCGTCTAGCGGCTGCCCGTCCGGTCCGCGGCGGCGCGGCCGGGAGGCCCGTGGCGGCTCAGGCGATCGGCTTGCGGTACCAGGCGGTCGCGTTCGGGTTGTCGTTGAACGGCTCGACCCGCTGGTACCCGCGGCCGCGGTACATCGCGCCGGCCGCCACGAGCGAGTCGTTCGTGTCGAGGACGATGCTCGTCGCGCCGAGGTCCGCCCCGGCCCGCTCGAGCAGGTCCATCACCGCCGTCGCCACGCCCGTGCCGCGCCCGGTCGGCGCCACGAAGACGTGCTTGACCTCGAACCGGACGTCGACGGCGCCGGTCGGGTCGACCCCGTCCGCGATCCGACGGATGCCGCCGCAGCCGACCGCGACGTCGTCGTCGTACGCCACCGCGAACACCCCGTTCGGCGGCGTGAACTCGGCCGCGGGGGTGCGCTTCCGCGAGTACGTGCCCTGCGTGCTCGGGAACGTCGCCTCGCGCTCGTCCAGGTACGCGTCGAGCAGCGCGTCGACCTCGGGCAGATCGGCCGGCACGGTCCTGACCTCGACTGACATGCGTCGATCCTAGGATGGACCGCATGGTCACTCCCGTCGCCGTCGTCGGCGCCACCGGTCGTCTCGGGGGCCTCGTGGCGTCCGTCGTCGAGGAACTCCCGGAGTTCGAGCTCGTCGCCCGCCTGTCGTCGAAGGACGGCGCGCACGAGGCGCCGCCGT
Organism: Curtobacterium sp. MCLR17_042; assembly: GCF_003234695.1. NCBI lineage: Bacteria > Bacillati > Actinomycetota > Actinomycetes > Micrococcales > Microbacteriaceae > Curtobacterium > Curtobacterium sp. MCLR17_042. The sequence continues at coordinate 130,304 of NZ_QKTD01000010.1, read as the reverse complement.
CGGTCTTCGGCGGCGCGGCCCTGGTGGTCGACGTGACGGTGCCGTCGCTCAGCCCGGCGATCGTGGAGAACGCGCTCTCGAGCGGCGCGAACGTGCTCGTCGGCACCTCCGGCTGGTCGCTCGACCGGCTCGCGAAGCTCCGAACCGGGCTGCGGGAACGCCCGGACCAGGGGGTGCTCGTGGTCCCGAACTTCTCGATCGGCTCCGTGCTCGGCACCCACCTGGCGACGATCGCGGCACCGTGGTTCCCCGCCGCCGAGATCGTCGAGACCCACCACGCCGGCAAGATCGACTCGCCCTCGGGCACCGCGGTGCGCACCGCCGAGCTGATGGCCGACGCCCGGCGCGAGGTCGGTCCCGTGGACGCCCCGCACGTCGACCAGCGCGCCCGCGGCCAGCAGGTCGCCAGCGTGCCCATCCACTCGCTCCGGCTCCCCGGGGTGAAGGCCGTGCAGGACGTCGTGCTGAGCGGACCCGGCGAGACGCTGACGATCCGGCACGACACCAACGACGACGTCGCCTACGTCGCGGGCATCCGTGCGGCGCTGGCGAACGTGGTGTCGGCGCGCGGCCTCACCGTGGGCCTCGGCAGCGTCCTCGGCATCGGCTGACCGCCGTGGGTCGGATGGAGCGGGCCGGGCGCACGATCCGCTCGCCGTTCTGGGGTGCAGCGCTGATGGCGGTGCTGCTCGCCCTGTACATCGTGCTCGTCGGGCAGCGCGCCGTCGCCTTCATCGCGACCGGGATCCCGATCGGCATCGGCATCGGCGTCGCGCTGTTCGTCGTCGCCGCGATCGGGGCGCTCCTGCTCGTGCTGGAGTTCCGCTTCGGCATCCGCATCACCCGGCTCGGCGCGCGGCTCGAGGCCGAGGGCGGCACCCCGGACGACGTCGTCCCGGTGCGGCCGTCGGGCCGGCCGATCCGCGACGCCGCCGACGAGCTGTTCCCGCGGTACCGCGACGCGGTCGAGCAGGACCCGGCCGACTGGCGTGCCTGGTACCGGCTCGGTGTGGTCTACGACGCCGCCGGTGACCGCAAGCGCGCGCGTTCGGCGATGCGCACCGCCCTGGCGCGCGCCGCCGACCGCTGACCCCGGGGCCGGAGGCGGATCAGAAGACGGCGTCGATCGCGTCCGCCGCCTGCGTGTACCGGAACGTGTAGCCGGACTCGAGCAGCTTCGTGGGCACCATCCGCTGGCTCGACAGGAGCATGTCGTCGGCGGCGTCCCGCAGCGCCAGGCGCAGGGCGAACTCGGGGATCCGGAAGAGGTACGGGCGGTGCAGGACCTCGGCGACGTGCTTCGTGATGCGGTCGGCCACGACGGGCTCGGGGCCCGCCAGGTTCACCGGACCGGACACGTCCGGTGCCGCGGTCGCCAGGTGCACGATCGCGCCGACCTCGTCCTCGAGTGCGATCCAGGGCCAGTGCTGGCCACCGGTGCCGAGCCGGCTGCCGACGCCGAGCTTCGTCAGCGGGACGAGCGGCGCGAGCGCACCGCCGCCCTTGCCGATGACGATGCCGGTGCGGAGCGTGACGACCCGGACCCCGGCGGGAGCGGCGTTCGCGGAGGCTTCCCACGCGGTGCAGACGTCGGCGAGGAAGCCCGTGCCCGCGGCGGCGTCGTCCTGCAGCACGTCGGCCGGGCGGTCGCCGTACACGCCCGAGGCCGAGCCCGACAGGAACAGCGCCGGGGGAGTGGCGGCGTGCCGCATCGCCTCGACCAGGGTGTCGGTGGCGTCGATGCGCGAGCTGCGGATCTCCTTGCGGTACGCGTCCGTCCACGGCAGCTTGCCGATGTTCGCGCCGGCCAGGTTGATCACCACGTCGGCACCGTCGAGGATCGCCGGGTCGAGCGGACGCCGCCCCGGTGCCCAGCGGAACTCGGTCGCGGTGCGTGCTTCGCGGCGGACGAGCGTGGTGACGTGGTGCCCCGCCTCGCGCAGGGCGCGGACGAGGGGCGTCCCGATGAACCCGGACGAGCCGGCCACCAGGATCGAGAGCGGTTGTTCCGTCGTGTCGGGCATGCCCGCAACGCTACTCACACCGACGTAGGATTCTGCGTGTGACCGACAGCGAGACCGTACAGCCCGACGCCTCCGTCCCGACACCCTACGAAGACCTGCTCCGCCGGGTCCTGACGGAGGGCTCGCCGAAGGGTGACCGCACCGGCACCGGCACCCGCAGCCTGTTCGGTGCACAGCTCCGCTACGACCTGTCGAAGGGCTTCCCCCTCGTCAGCACGAAGCGCGTGCACTTCAAGTCGGTCGCGTACGAGCTCCTCTGGTTCCTCCGTGGCGAGGGCAACGCCACCTGGCTGCAGGAGCACGGTGTCCGGATCTGGAACGAGTGGGCGGACGCCGACGGCGACCTCGGCCCGGTGTACGGCGTGCAGTGGCGCTCGTGGCCGACCCCCTCGGGCGAGCACGTCGACCAGATCGCCCAGGTCATCGAGCAGATCAAGACCAACCCGGACAGCCGCCGGCTCATCGTCTCGGCGTGGAACGTCGCCGACGTGCCGGACATGGCGCTCGCCCCGTGCCACGCCTTCTTCCAGTTCTTCGTCAACGACGGCAAGCTCTCGTGCCAGCTCTACCAGCGGAGCGCCGACATGTTCCTCGGCGTCCCGTTCAACATCGCCTCGTACGCGCTGCTGACCCACATGATCGCGGCGCAGACCGGGCTCGAGGTCGGCGACTTCGTCTGGACCGGCGGCGACTGCCACATCTACGACAACCACGTCGAACAGGTCGAGGAGCAGCTGTCCCGCACGGCGTACCCGATGCCGACGCTCGAACTCGCACCGCGCGACTCGATCGACGACTACGAGTACGAGGACTTCACCGTCGTCGGCTACGAGCACCACCCGGCGATCAAGGCCGCGGTCGCCGTCTGATGATCGGCATGGTCTGGGCCCGATCGACCACCGGTGTCATCGGTGCCGACGGCGGCATGCCCTGGCACGTGCCCGAAGACCTGGCGCACTTCAAGCAGGTCACCGGCGACGCGACCGTGCTGATGGGCCGGCGCACCTGGGAGTCCCTGCCCGAGCGCTTCCGGCCGCTGCCCGGTCGGCGCAACGTCGTGCTCACCCGGGACACGTCGTGGACGGCCGACGGCGCCGAGGTCGTGCACGACCTGCAGGCCGAACTCGAGCGTGCCGAGGGCGCCGACGCGACCGTGTGGGTCATCGGCGGCGGTCAGGTCTACGCCGCCGCACTCGACGCGGCCGACCACGTCTCCGAGACGCTGATCGACGTCGACGTGCCCGGTGACACCGTCGCACCCACGCTCGACGAGGGGGCCGGCTGGATGCTCACCGACGAGGGCCCCTGGCAGGAGTCCCGGAACGACGGCACCCGCTACCGGTTCCTGGAGTGGCAGCGCCGCGCCTGAGCGCCCGCACGGGCCGGGCGTGACCGGCGGGACGGACGTGATCCGGGCCTCCCGGCCGCGCCGCAGGCGGTCCACCGTCCACACGGACGGCGGTCCTCGCGCGCATCCCCGGTACGCTGGTGCCCGTGTCCCCGCGTGAGAATCCCTTCGGTCAGGTCCTCGTCGCCCTCGTGACCCCGTTCACGGCCGACGGCGAGGTCGACTGGCCCGGCGTCGAGCAGCACATCGACGACTGCATCACCGCCGGCGCCGACGGCATCGTCGTCACCGGCACGACCGGCGAGACGTCGACGCTGACCGACCCGGAGAAGCTCCGTCTGGTCGAGGTCGGCAAGTCCGTCGCCGCCGGCCGCGCGAAGATCATCACGGGCGGTGGCTCGAACGAGACCGCGCACGCGATCCACCTGTACAAGCAGAGCGAGAAGGCCGGCGCCGACGGCGTGATGATCGTCACGCCGTACTACAACAAGCCGACGCAGTCGGGTGTCCTCACCCACTTCCGGATGATCGCGGACGCCACCGACCTGCCGGTGATCCTGTACGACATCCCGGGCCGCACCGGCATCCCGATCACGTACGACACGATCCTGCGTGCGTCCAAGCACCCGAACATCCTCGCCGTGAAGGACGCCAAGGGTGACTTCGCCGAGGTCTCGCGGGTGCTGAACAACACCGACCTCATGTACTTCTCCGGCGACGACACGAACGTGCTCCCGCACCTGTCGATCGGCGCCACCGGCCTGATCGGCGTGACCGCGAACATCACGAGCGCGCCGTACCGCACCATCGTCGATGCGGTGAACCGGGGCGACCTGGCCACCGCGACGGCCGAGCACAAGCGACTCGAGCCGCTCGTCCGCGCCGTGATGACGCACGTTCCCGGTACCGTGGCCGCCAAGTACATCCTGCACGGGCTCGGCCGCATCGGAAGCCCGCGCGTCCGACTGCCGCTCGTCGGCCCCGAGGACTCCGAGGCGTACGCCATCGAGACCTCCCTCGAAGCCGTGCGCGACGTGCCCGGCGCCGACTTCTCGAACTTCCGCCCCGACCGCAACGCGGCGGCCGGCGGTGCACTACCGAAGGTGCCAGGCACCACCCGCTAGCGAACACCGCGGCGCGCAGCACGCGCGTCGCCCGAATCCGTAGGACCGAATGCCCACACAGATCTCCGAACCGCAGCCGCTCGAAGCCGGCACCCTCCGCGTCGTCCCCATCGGGGGCCTCGGCGAGATCGGTCGCAACATGACCGTCTACGAGTACGAGGGCAAGCTGCTCATCGTCGACGCCGGCGTGCTGTTCCCCGAGGAGCACCAGCCCGGTGTCGACCTGATCCTGCCGGACTTCTCGCCGATCCGTGACCGTCTCGACGACGTGCTCGGTGTCGTGCTCACGCACGGCCACGAAGACCACATCGGCGCCGTCCCGTACCTGCTCAAGCTCCGCGACGACATCCCGCTGATCGGCTCCACGCTGACCCTGGCGCTGGTCGAGGCGAAGCTCAAGGAACACCGGATCAAGCCGTACACGCTCGTCGTGGCCGAGGACCAGACCGAGCAGATCGGCCCGTTCCACCTCGAGTTCGTCGCCGTGAACCACTCCATCCCGGACGCCCTCGCCGTCGCGATCACGACCCCCGCCGGTCGTGTGCTGCACACGGGTGACTTCAAGATGGACCAGCTCCCGCTGGACGACCGCATCACCGACCTCCGTGCGTTCGCCCGTCTGGGCGAGGCCGGCGTGGACCTGTTCCTGCCGGACTCCACGAACGCCGACGTGCCGGGCTTCACCGCTCCGGAGCGCGACATCGGCCCGGTGCTCGAGAACATCATCATGCGCGCCCGCAAGAAGGTCGTCGTGGCGAGCTTCTCGTCGCATGTGCACCGCGTGCAGCAGGTCCTCGACGCCGCCGCAGCCGCGAACCGCAAGGTCGCGTTCATGGGCCGCTCGATGATCCGCAACATGACGATCGCCGCCGACCTCGGGTACCTGCGGGTGCCGGAGAACGTGCTCATCGACACGAAGAAGGCGAAGAACGTCCCCGACGACCAGATCGTCTACATGTCGACCGGGTCGCAGGGTGAGCCGATGGCCGTCCTGGCCCGCATGGCGAACCTCGAGCACCAGATCGAGATCGGCGAGGGCGACACCGTCATCCTCGCGTCGTCGCTCATCCCGGGCAACGAGAACGCCGTGTACCGCGTCATCGACGGGCTGACCAAGCTCGGTGCGAAGGTCGTGCACAAGGGCAACGCGAAGGTGCACGTCTCCGGACACGCCTCCGCCGGCGAGCTGCTCTACTGCTACAACATCCTGCGGCCGCGCAACGTGCTCCCCGTCCACGGCGAGCACCGCCACCTGTACGCGAACGCCGACCTGGCGATCCAGACGGGTGTCCCGCCGCGCAACGTGATCCTCGGGCAGGACGGCATCGTCGTCGACCTGAAGGACGGCGTCGCGACGGTCGCCGGCCAGCTCGACATCGGCTACGTCTACGTCGACGGCTCCACCGTCGGCGAGATCACCGACGCCGACCTGAAGGACCGCCGCGTCCTGGCGGAAGAGGGCTTCATCTCGATCTTCTGCGCGGTGGACTTCACCACCGGGCAGTGCGTGATCGGCCCGGAGATCCAGTCGCGCGGCTTCGCCGAGGACGACTCCGTCTTCGACGACGTCCGCCCGCAGATCGCCAAGGCGATCTCCGAGGCTGCGGCCAACGGCACGCGTGACTCGCACGCCTTCGCGCAGGTCGTCCGTCGCACGGTCGGTCGCTGGGTGAACACGAAGCACCGTCGTCGTCCGATGATCGTCCCGGTGGTCATCGAGGCGTAGGGCCCGTGCGCGGGTGGGCGGCGTTCGCGTTCGCGTCCGTCCGGCCCGGGAGGCCCGTCCAGCGTCCGTCACGGACGCTGCGGCGGGCCTTCCTGCGTTTGTCCTGAGCGGGCGTTAGGGTTCTGCCCATGGCCGGAGGCACCAAGTCGACCACGCGCTCGCGCGCGTCCACGTCGTCCCGTGGCAACGGGACGCGCGGTTCGTCGCGCACCCAGGCCACGACGAAGAAGCTGCCGCAGGCCGCACCCACGCCGGTGTTCCGCGAGCAGAACCCGCTCGTGACCTTCTGGCTCGCGATGGCGCACGGGGTCGGCGCGATGTTCCGGCTGCTCGGCAAGGAGACCCTCGAGAAGGACCAGCGGCGCGACGGGTTCCCGTTCCTGCTGTTCCTGCTGGCCATCGCCGGCGGGGTCGTCGAGTGGCTCAACCCGACCAACAGTGTCTCCGTCGCACTCGACGCGTACACGTTCGGTGGGCTGTTCGGCCGCCTGGCGTTCGCCCTGCCCGTCATCATGATCGTGTTCGCCGGGTGGTTGTTCCGGCACCCGGCCTCGGTGCACGACAACACCCGGATCGGCATCGGCCTGGGCATCCTGATCGTGTCGATCGCCTCGCTCTGCCACGTCTTCGGCGGCCGTCCGAGCGCGGCCGACGGCATGCCCGCGCTGGCCGCCGCCGGTGGGGTGCTGGGCTGGGTGGTCATCGGCTGGCTCGTCACGATCGCGACCGCCTGGGTGGCCGTCCCCGTGGCGATCGTGCTGCTGGTGCTCTCGCTCTTCATCATCACCAAGACGCCGCCGAACAAGCTCGGGCGACGCCTGCACGAGCTCTACGCCTACCTGTTCGGCGCCCCGGCCCCCGCAGCAGAACCCGAGGCCGACGCCGCCGCCGTGGCGGAGCCCGCTGCCCGCGCCCGCACGTCGAAGCGTGGCAAGAAGGGCGACACCGACTTCCAGCTGTTCGACGACCTCGGGTTCGGTGACGAGCAGGCCGCTGCCGACGCCGAAGCCGGTGGCGACAACGTGCCGTGGTGGCGCCGGAACAAGTCCGGGCGCGAAGAGGACCCGGCGTACGACAGCCCCGTGCTGCCCCCGGCCACCGGGGTCGCCCCGGCTGCCGCTGCCGTCGCACCAGCTGCCCCCGTCGTGCCCGCTGCGCCCGCGGTGAGCCCGAACGCCGGTGCCGCCGCCGGGCTCGTCGACCTCACGCCGGCCGAGCCCGCGTCGGTCAACCTCAACGACTCCGTCGAGCAGGACCTGCAGGACGCCGAGCAGGCGCTCCGCGCGTTCGGCACCGACGTCCCCGCGCGGCCGGAGCCGACCGCCGACATCCGTCCCGCGGTCCCCGAGGTGCTGGCCGAGCCCGAGATCGTCGACGAGCCGGAGGACATCGACGCCGCCGCCGAGCTGAGCGCCGCCGCCGCCGGTTCCGACGACGATCCGTCGAAGCCCTACCGGCTGCCCGCCGCCACGACGCTGAGCTCCGGAACGCCCTCGGTCGCGCGGAGCCAGGCGAACGACGACATCGTCGCCGCCATCACCGGGGTGCTCACCGAGTTCAAGGTCGACGCGAAGGTCACCGGGTTCTCCCGCGGGCCGACGGTGACCCGGTACGAGATCGAGCTCGGCCCCGGCGTCAAGGTCGAGCGGGTCACGGCCCTGTCGAAGAACCTGTCGTACGCGGTCGCCTCCAACGAGGTCCGCATCCTGTCGCCGATCCCGGGCAAGAGCGCCATCGGCGTCGAGATCCCGAACACCGACCGCGAGATCGTCTCGCTCGGTGACGTGCTGCGCTCGAACGCCGCCCGCAAGTCGAAGCACCCGATGACGATCGGCGTCGGCAAGGACGTCGAGGGCGGCTTCGTCGTCGCGAACCTCGCGAAGATGCCGCACCTGCTCGTCGCCGGCTCCACCGGTTCCGGCAAGTCGGTGTTCATCAACTCGATGATCACGTCGCTGCTGATGCGCGCGAAGCCGTCCGAGGTCCGCATGGTCCTGGTCGACCCGAAGCGCGTCGAGCTCTCGATCTACGCCGGTGTCCCGCACCTCATCACGCCCATCATCACGAACCCGAAGAAGGCGGCCGAAGCGCTGCAGTGGGTCGTGAAGGAGATGGACATGCGGTACGACGACCTGGCGTCGTTCGGGTTCCGCCACGTCGACGACTTCAACAAGGCGATCGAGAACAACGAGATCGTCCTGCCGGCGGGCAGCGAGCGGAAGCTCAAGCCGTACCCGTACCTGCTCGTCGTCGTCGACGAGCTCGCCGACCTCATGCTCGTGGCGCCGCGGGACGTCGAGGAGTCGATCGTCCGCATCACCCAGCTCGCCCGCGCCGCCGGCATCCACCTGGTGCTCGCGACGCAGCGCCCCTCGGTCGACGTCATCACCGGCCTGATCAAGGCGAACGTGCCGTCGCGCATCGCCTTCGCGGTGACGAGCGTCACGGACTCCCGCGTCATCCTCGACCAGCCGGGCGCCGACAAGCTCATCGGTCAGGGCGACGCGCTCTTCCTGCCGATGGGCTCGTCCAAGTCGCTCCGCGTGCAGGGTGCCTGGGTGCAGGAGGGCGAGGTCGCCGAGGTCGTCCAGCACGTCACGCGGCAGGCGCAGCCCGAGTACCGCCAGGACGTCCAGGCCGTGGTCGAGCGCAAGGAGATCGACGCCGACATCGGTGACGACCTGGAACTGCTGCTCGCGGCCGTCGAGCAGGTCGTGTCGACCCAGTTCGGCTCGACGTCGATGCTGCAGCGCAAGCTCCGCGTCGGCTTCGCCAAGGCCGGTCGCCTGATGGACCTGATGGAGTCGCGCGACATCGTCGGGCCGTCCGAGGGCTCGAAGGCCCGCGACGTCCTGGTGACCGCCGACCAGCTGCCCGCGGTGCTCGCGAAGCTCCGTGGCGAGGAGCCGCCCGCCGCGGCTGCTCCGGCGGCGCCGGCCCCGACGCCGTCCGGCGACGGTGACCGCTACGGAGCAGACCCCGTCGGGGACATGACCCGCGGGTACGATGAAGTCCACGACGAGCCTGATGAGGACGCGTGGGGACTGACGGGCAGGGAGTGACGGCGATGACCGCCTCGGACAGCACGAACACCACGCACGGCGCACGGTTCCCGTGGCGCGGGCGGCTGCTGCGCAAGGGCCCCGGCCCGGCGTCGACCGCGAACGTCGCGAACATCATCACGGTGGTGCGCATCCTCATGGCGCCGCTGTTCTTCGTCCTGCTGCTCACCGACGCCGGCAACGACGGGCCGCTGCGCATCTGGGCCGCGGTCGTGTTCGTCGTGGCCATCGTCACGGACAGCGCCGACGGCATCATCGCCCGTCGGCAGAACCTGGTCACGGACTTCGGCAAGCTCGTCGACCCGATCGCCGACAAGGTGCTCATCGGTGGTGCGCTCGTCGCGCTGTCGATCCTGGCCGAGTTGCCCTGGTACGTGACCGTGCTGATCATGGTGCGCGAGATCGGCATCACGGTCTTCCGGTTCGCGGTGCTCTCCGACCGGGTGATCCCGGCCAGCCGCGGCGGCAAGATCAAGACCGTGCTGCAGGCCGTCGCCCTGACGGCAGCGCTGTTCCCGTGGTGGAACCTGGTCGGCGACTGGGCGCACTGGGTCAACGGGATCCTGATGACGGCCGCGTTCCTGGCAACGATCCTGAGCGGGATCGACTACCTCTGGCAGGCATGGAAGCACAACCGCACCACCGCATGACCGGGCCCGACCGCTCGACGCAGGCCGCGCCTCCCGTCCCGGTCGCACCGGGACTCATCGCCGAACTGACGGCACGGGGCGAGACCCTCGCCGTGGCGGAGTCGCTGACCGGCGGACTCGTCGTCGCGACGCTCGTCGACGTGCCGGGCGCGAGCGCCGTCGTCCGCGGCGGCGTCGTGGCGTACGCGACGCCCGTGAAGCACTCGGTGCTCGGGGTCTCGGCGGAGCTGCTCGAGGCCGAGGGCGCCGTGCACCCCGAGGTCGCTCGGCAGATGGCCGCCGGTGTCCGGATCGCGCTGTCCGTCGACGGAGAACCCGCGACGTGGGGGATCAGCACGACGGGCGTCGCCGGCCCGGACCCGCAGGACGGCAAGCCCGTCGGCACCGTGTACGTGGGGATCGCCTCCGCCGCGGGGGCCGAGGCCTTCGAGCTGCACCTCGACGGTGACCGGGGAGCAATCCGGCACGCCACCGTCTCCGAACTCCTTGCACGGATGTCGTCCGAGGTCCGGGGCCGGGAATAGGTCCCGTTTCCACTGGGTTACATCTCACGAAATCTCCAGCAGTACGGCAGCCAGCCTGGCTAACATGCTGCAACCGGCAACGCTATTGTTGCTGAACCCGAACTCGATCCACCGGACCGAGCGGGCGCGGAGACGACAGAGAGGAGGAGTTCTCATGGTTCTCGTTCGTCAGGAAATCGGCGATGTGCTCCGGGACTTCCGCTTGCAGAAGGGCCGGACCCTCCGTCAGGTCGCGTCCAAGGCCAGTGTCGCGCTCGGGTACCTCAGTGAGGTCGAGCGCGGGCAGAAGGAAGCCAGCTCGGAGATCCTCGCGTCCGTCGCGGATGCTCTGGACACGCCCATCTCGACCATCATGCGCGAAGTGGGCGACCGCCTCGCGATCGTCGAGGGGCTGACCCCCGTTCCCGACACGCTCCCGGACGACCTCGTCGCCGAGTTCGACAACGACCTCGCGGTTCGCTGAGCGCACCGCACCGAACGCCCTCGCCGGTCCTTCCCGGCGGGGGCGTTCTGCGTTCCGGTCCACGACCACGCGCCTAGGCTGGTCGGATGCGCGTGAGTGAGTTCTGGCGAGCCGTCGACCAGGTGTTCGGCGAGGCCTACGGTTCCGTGGTCACCCGTGACGTCGTGCTCGAAGGGCTCGGTGGTCGCTCCGCCGTGGACGCCCTCGCCGCCGGCATCGACGCCCGCCGGGTGTGGGACGCACTGTGCGACTCGCAGGACGTCCCGATGGACCGTCGGCACGGCAAGGGCCTCGCCGAACCCCAGGACTGAGCGGGTTCCGCGGGGCGGCGCACCCGAAACTGTGTTCGGCGTGTTGCTCGAACGCGTGTTCGATCGGTGGTAGCTTCCTCCACAGCGGCGTCGCCCGGATGTTCCATCCACAGATCGCGTGACCGTCGGCAGTGATGTCGGTGGCTCGCCATAGGTTGATGGACATCGGGAACAGCCCGAAGCCTTGTCGCAGAACCATCGGCCTTGCACCATCGGCCGGCGTGGACGCGACAGCCTACAGGCGGCCGAACACGAGCACGAAGGAGCACCCCATGCCATCACCGGCAGACCGCGAGAAGGCCCTCGAGACCGCACTCGCACAGATCGACAGGCAGTTCGGCAAGGGTGCGATCATGCGCCTCGGTTCGGACGAACGCGCCCCCGTCAACGTCATCCAGACCGGGTCGGTGGCGCTGGACGTCGCGCTCGGCATCGGTGGCCTGCCCCGCGGCCGCATCGTCGAGATCTACGGCCCGGAGTCGTCGGGTAAGACGACCCTCACCATCCACGCCATCGCCAACGCCCAGCGCGCCGGTGGCATCGCGGCCTTCATCGACGCCGAGCACGCGCTCGACCCCGAGTACGCCAAGAAGCTCGGTGTCGACATCGACGCCCTGCTCGTGTCGCAGCCCGACACCGCCGAGCAGGCGCTCGAGATCGCGGACATGCTGGTCCGCTCCGGTTCCATCGACCTCATCGTCATCGACTCCGTCGCGGCCCTCGTGCCCCGTGCCGAGATCGAGGGCGAGATGGGTGACTCGCACGTCGGTCTGCAGGCCCGCCTCATGTCCCAGGCCCTGCGGAAGCTCGCCGGTGGCCTGAACCAGACGCAGACCACGATGATCTTCATCAACCAGCTGCGCGAGAAGATCGGCGTGTTCTTCGGTTCGCCCGAGACCACCTCGGGCGGTAAGGCGCTGAAGTTCTACGCGTCCGTCCGCCTCGACATCCGCCGCATCGAGACGCTCAAGAGCGGCACCGACGCGGTGGGCAACCGCACGCGTGTCAAGGTCGTCAAGAACAAGATGGCGCCGCCCTTCAAGCAGGCCGAGTTCGACATCCTGTACGGCGTCGGCATCTCGCGCGAAGGCTCGCTGCTCGACTTCGGTGTCGACCACGGCATCGTCAAGAAGTCGGGCGCCTGGTACACCTACGACGGCGACCAGCTCGGGCAGGGCAAGGAGAACTCGCGTTCCTTCCTGATCCAGAACCCCGAGATCGCTGCCGACATCGAAGGCAAGATCCTCGCCAAGCTCGGCGTCGGCGGCGCCAAGGCCGAGGACGCCCCGGTCGAGTCGATCGCGCCGAAGCTCGCGGAGCGCAAGGGCGCGTGAGCACCGACCACGACGACGACGGCCTCGCACCGGTCACCGACCTGTTCGGTGCGAGGTCTCGTCGCCGTGCCCCCGTCACTCCGGTGACGCCCGCGATCCCCGAGCCTCCGGTGTCACCGGACGAACCGCGCGACACCGACGGCTGGGCGCTGCCCGAGTCGGACGAAGGTCGTGCGGACGAGTTCCCCGCATCGTTCGACGCCGATTCGCCGGTGCCCCTGCACGGTGCCCGCGGGCCGGCAGCATGGGTGTCGCCCGTCATCGGAGACGGCAGCGGGCGCTCGAACCGTGCGGAGCAGAACGGCTACGACTCCGAGACGGCTGACGCCACCACGGCGTCGGTGTTCTCCATCGCCGGCGGCGAGGAGATCGACCCGGCCGACGCACCCCGTCCGCTCGACGAACAGCGCGCGGACGCCGAACGGCTCAGCCTGCGTGCCCTCGGGCGCAAGGGCGTGAGCGAGTCCGAGATGCGGACCCTGCTGCTGCAGCAGGACCTCGACCCCGACGTGGTCGAGCACGAGATCGAGCGGTTGACCCGTGTCGGGCTCCTCGACGACGTCGCCCTCGCCACCGACCTGGTGGATCGACTGCACGCCCGCAAGGGCCTCGGTCGACAGGGTGTCGTGACCGAGCTCCGTCGCCGGGGGATCGACCAGGTGGCGATCGACACCGCGCTCGACGAAGCAGCCGACGACGAGGACGACGAGTTCCTCCGCGCGCAGGAGCTCGCCGACAAGCGGGCGCCGCAGATGCGCGGACTCGACCGGGCGACCGCGGAACGCCGGCTGTCCGGCTTCCTGATGCGCAAGGGCTACAGCTCCGGTGTCGTCCGGATCGCCGTCGCGCGGGCACTCGACGGCGGCGGGAAACGGCCGCCTTCCGGCCGCGGGACCGTCCGGTTCGAGTAGCCGCTCCGACCTACACTGGGACGACCATGGCCACCGTCGAAGCGCGCCCCCGCACCTACGAAGTCCGCACCTACGGGTGCCAGATGAACGTCCACGACTCCGAGCGGTTGAGCGGCTCACTGCAGGCCGCGGGCTACACCGCTGCGGACGGTGCGCAGGCCGACGTCGTCGTCATCAACACCTGCGCGGTGCGCGAGAACGCGGACAACCGGCTGTACGGCAACCTCGGGCAGCTCGCGGGCGTCAAGCGCGAGCATCCCGGCATGCAGATCGCCGTCGGCGGGTGCCTGGCGCAGAAGGACAAGAACGTCATCCTCGAGAAGGCGCCGTGGGTCGACGTCGTCTTCGGCACGCACAACATGGGGTCGCTGCCGACCCTGCTCGAGCGGGCGCGGCACAACGACGAGGCGCAGATCGAGATCCTCGAGGCGCTCGACGTCTTCCCGTCGACGCTGCCGACCAAGCGCGACTCGACGCACAGCGGCTGGGTCTCCATCTCGGTCGGCTGCAACAACACCTGCACGTTCTGCATCGTCCCCTCGCTCCGTGGCAAGGAGAAGGACCGCCGTCCCGGTGACGTCCTGGCCGAGATCCAGGCGCTCGTCGACGACGGCGCGATCGAGGTCACGCTGCTCGGGCAGAACGTGAACTCCTACGGGGTCGAGTTCGGCGACCGACAGGCGTTCGGCAAGCTGCTGCGGGCCACCGGGGCCATCGAGGGGCTCGAGCGCGTCCGCTTCACCAGCCCGCACCCGGCGGCGTTCACCGACGACGTCATCGATGCGATGGCCGAGACCCCGAACGTGATGCCCCAGCTGCACATGCCGTTGCAGTCGGGTTCCGACCGGGTGCTCAAGGCCATGCGCCGGAGCTACCGCAGCGAGCGGTTCCTCGGCATCCTCGACCGCGTCCGCGCGAAGATCCCGCACGCGGCGATCTCCACCGACATCATCGTCGGGTTCCCCGGCGAGACCGACGCCGACTTCGAGGACACCCTGCGCGTCGTCGAGCAGGCACGGTTTGCCTCGGCGTTCACGTTCCAGTACTCGATCCGCCCGGGTACGCCGGCGGCGACGATGGACGACCAGCTGCCGAAGCACATCGTGCAGGAGCGCTACGAGCGACTCGTCGCCCTGCAGGAACGCATCACCGCGGAAGAGAATGCGCTGCAGGTCGGCCGGAGCGTCGAGGTGCTCGTCGCCTCGGGCGAAGGGCGTAAGGACGACGCCACCCGCCGGCTCTCCGGTCGCGCGGAGGACTCCCGGCTCGTGCACTTCACCGTGCCCGCCGGGTCCGAGGTCCCGCGCCCGGGCGACGTGGTCACCGTCGACATCACCCGTGCCGCACCGCACTTCCTGCTCGCCGACGACGACGCGCCGCTGCGCATCCGACGCACCCGGGCCGGCGACGCCTGGGACCGCGCGCAGGCCGAGAGCTGCGGCGTGCCCACGCCCGCTGCCGCCGCCGGCGACGGGCCCCGTCCGGTCTCGCTCGGGCTGCCCACGCTCCGTGTCGGCCGCTGAGCTCCCCGGGTCTGTGCCGACGAGCGCCGCGTCGCCGACATCCGGAGACGCCCCGGACATGATCGCAGTGGTCGGCGCGACGGGGACCGGCAAGTCCGACCTCGGCATCGCGATCGCAGAGCGGCTGCGTGCTGCCGGCCGCCCCGCGGAGATCATCAACGCGGATGCCATGCAGCTGTACCGGGGCATGGACATCGGCACTGCGAAGCTCCCGCCGGCGGAACGGCACGGCATCCCGCACCACCAGCTCGACGTGCTCGAGGTCACCGACGAGGCGAGCGTCGCCGCCTACCAGGTCGCCGCCCGAGCCGACGTCGACCGGATCCAGGCCGACGGTGGCGTGGCCGTCCTCGTCGGCGGCAGCGGCCTGTACGTCTCCGCGGTGCTGTTCGACCTGGCGTTCCCGGGCACCGATCCCGCGCTCCGCGCGCAGCTCGAGCGCGAGCACGAGGAGCTCGGCCCGGGCATCCTGCTCGACCGACTCCGCGCCCTCGACCCGGCGGCCGCCGCGACGATCGACGCGCGCAACCCACGGCGGTTGATCCGTGCACTCGAGATAGCGAGCCGATCCGAGGTCGTGACCCCGAGCCTCCCGGCCGCGCCCAGCGCCTGGCGACCGTCCCGGATCCTGCACCTGCGGCGTGACCGCGAGCAGCTCGTGTCGGCGCTGCACGAGCGGGCCGCGCGGATGTTCGAGGCCGGACTCGTCGATGAGGTCGCGGCGCTCCGCGAGCAGGGACTCGAGCAGGGCAAGACCGCGCGGGGTGCCATCGGGTACTCGCAGGCGCTCGAGGTGCTCGCCGGCACGGCGACCCGCGATCAGGCGGTCGAGGCGACCGGCATCGCGACCCGCAAGTACGCCCGGCGGCAGGTGTCGTGGTTCCGCCGGTACGCCGATGCCGAGACGCTCGACGTCACGGGCGCGGACCGCGGCGACCTGTCGGAACTGGCCCGTAGGATCGTGCCGTGACCGAGCTGCACTTCACCAAGGGCCAGGGGACCGGCAACGACTTCGTCCTGTTCGCCGACCCCGACGCCACCGTCGACCTGACCCCCGAGCGGATCCGCGCCATCGCGGACCGACGCTTCGGCGTTGGCGGCGACGGCGTGATCCGCGCGGTGCGGTCCGAGGCGATCCCCGAGGGGCGGGCGCTCGTGGCCGTCGAGCCCGAGGCGACCTGGTTCATGGACTACCACAACGCCGACGGCACGGTCGCGGAGATGTGCGGCAACGGCATCCGCGTGTTCGCCAGGTACCTGACCGAGTCCGGCCTGGTCGAGCTTGCTCCCGGCGAGACGCTCACCGTCGGCAGTCGCAAGGGGCTGGTCGACATCCAGCGCACCACGAACGGGTTCGCCGCCGACCTCGGTCGATGGGGCCTGGGCATCGAGGGCGGTGGCTCCGACGACGTGCTCGTCCGGGCCAAGAACCTCGACGGGGCGCGGCCCGGCATCGGCATCGACGTGGGCAACCCGCACGTGGTCGTCGCCGTCGAGACCGAGGACGAACTGGCCGACCTCGACCTGACCTTCCTGCCGGTGCTCGACCCGGCACCGGAGCACGGTGCGAACGTCGAGTTCGTGCTGCCCGGCGACCCCCTCATCAAGGACGGCGTCGGCGAGATCACGATGCGGGTGCACGAGCGGGGGAGCGGTGAGACGCTCTCGTGCGGCACCGGGGCCGTCGCTGCGGCCCTCGCGACGCGCTACTGGGTCGGTGCGGGGGCGCCGGACACCTGGCGCGTGCGGGTGCCGGGCGGGCTGCTGACGGTGCGGATGACGGCGACCGAGGACGGCGAGCACGTCTCGCTGTCCGGTCCCGCCGAGCTCGTGTTCTCCGGCGACCTGACGGTCTGACGGTCTGACGGTCGGACGCGGAGCCTCGTTGCCGTTTCGTGAGCAGAAATGGTCGGGTGCCCAGCGGCGACCCGACCATTCCTGCTCACGAAGTGCACGCACACGAAGTGCACGCCCGCGCTCGCGCACGCACACGAAGTGCGCTCGCGCCCTACGCGCTGCGCCGCACCCGGATCACGCGGAACCCCTTCGCCGTCGACTCCCGCGTGACCGCGAACCCCGAGCCGAGCGCGCCGACGAGCCACTTCTGCAACGAGTCGCCCCCGAGGTCCTTCGACACGACGAGCCAGGCGTCGCCCCCGACCTCGAGCCGGGGCAGCCACGTCAGCAGGATCTGGTGCAGCTCGTCCTTGCCGACACGGATCGGCGGGTTCGACCAGATCGTGCGGAAGCGCAGGTCGGCCGGCACGTCGTCGGGCAGCGCGATCGTGACGTTCGATGCCCCAGCAGCAGCAGCGTTGGCGCGCGCGAGCCCGAGCACCCGATCGTTGACGTCGACGCCCCACACCTGGGCCTCGGGGGACTGCAGGGCCATGGTGATCGCGATCGGGCCCCAGCCGCAGCCGATGTCGAGCAGGGCACCGTCGGCAGCGGGTGCCGGCACCGAACCGAGCAGGACCTTCGTGCCGCGGTCGACGCCGTCGGGGCTGAAGACCCCCGCCGCGGTCGACAGGGTGAGGGGCTGACCGGCGAGCGTGACGTGCACCTGGCGCGGCCGGAGTTCGCTCTCGGGGGTGGCCGAGAAGTAGTGGTCGTTCGCCATGGATGAACCGTACCGGCAACCGAGTGTGTCGGAGGGCCTCCAGAGGTAGCCTGTGCACAGGATGACGGATACCCATCAGCAGAACCACCAGACCAACGACGACAGCGCAGACGGTGTCGTCGAGAGGGTGTTGCGCAACGCAGACCACCGCGCAGCATCGTCCATCTTCGCACCCGCCCAGGCCATCCAGACGCAGTCGGTCGACGACCGCAGCTGGACCGGCGACGGCGACCAGTACGACCGTGAGGACCGAGCGGCGCTGCGCCGTGTCGCCGGCCTCTCCACCGAACTCGAGGACGTCACCGAGGTCGAGTACCGCCAGCTGCGGCTCGAGCAGGTCGTCCTGATCGGCGTGTACCCCCAGGGCGACGCCTCGGACGCCGAGAACTCCCTCCGCGAGCTCGCGGCACTCGCCGAGACCGCGGGCGCCGTGGTGCTCGACGGGCTCCTCCAGCGCCGGCCGAACCCGGACCCGGCCACCTACCTGGGCAAGGGCAAAGCCCAGGAGCTCGCGATGGTCGTCAAAGCCACCGGCGCCGACACCGTCATCGCCGACACCGAACTGGCACCCTCGCAGCGTCGTGCGCTCGAGGACGTCGTGAAGGTGAAGGTCATCGACCGCACGGCCGTGATCCTCGACATCTTCAGCCAGCACGCGAAGACCCGCGAGGGGAAGGCGCAGGTCGAACTCGCCCAGCTGCAGTACCTGCTGCCTCGACTGCGCGGTTGGGGTGACTCGATGTCCCGGCAGGCCGGCGGCCAGGTCTCCGGAGGCGCTGGCATGGGCTCTCGTGGCCCCGGTGAGACGAAGATGGAGCTCGACCGCCGCAAGATCCACACGCGGATGGCGAAGCTCCGCCGGCAGATCGCCGGGTTCACCCCGGCCCGTGAGGCCAAGCGTGCCGAGCGCAACCGCAACGAGGTGCCGAGCGTCGCGATCGCGGGCTACACCAACGCCGGCAAGTCGTCGCTGCTCAACCGGCTGACGAGCGCGGGCGTGCTGGTGCAGAATCAGCTGTTCGCGACGCTGGATGCCACCGTCCGTCGGACCGAGAGCGCCAAGGGCCGGGAGTTCACGTTCGTCGACACGGTCGGCTTCGTCCGCAACCTGCCGCACCAGCTCGTCGAGGCCTTCCGCTCCACCCTCGAAGAGGTCGGCGACGCCGACGTCATCGTGCACGTGGTCGACGGCTCGCACCCCGACCCCGGTGCGCAGCTGTCCACCGTGCGCGAGGTCATCGGCGACGTCGGTGCGGGTGACATCCCGGAGATCGTCGTCTTCAACAAGGCCGATCTGATCGACGACGCGCAGCGCCTCGTGCTCATCGGACTCGTGCCGGACGCGGTGTTCGTGTCGGCGCGCACGGGCGAGGGCATCCCGGAGCTCCTCAGCGTCATCGAGGACCGCCT
Source organism: Curtobacterium sp. MCLR17_042 (assembly GCF_003234695.1). Taxonomy (NCBI): domain Bacteria; kingdom Bacillati; phylum Actinomycetota; class Actinomycetes; order Micrococcales; family Microbacteriaceae; genus Curtobacterium; species Curtobacterium sp. MCLR17_042. The sequence continues at coordinate 111,274 of NZ_QKTD01000010.1, read as the reverse complement.
GCCGGAGCCCGACGTCGACCTGACGATCGTGGTGCCGTACGACCGCGGCGACCTGGTGTCGTCGCTGCACGACACCGGCTCGGTCGAGTCCGTCGACTACGTCGAGGACGGCACGCGCCTGCGGGTGCGCGTCTTCCAGCGGCAGGTCTCCGAGCTCGAGCCCTACGTGGTCACGCCGGTCCCCACCGTCTGACGACCGGCTCTGGCGGGCGCTGGCGCTGGGAAGCGCTGCCGCGCGGCCTGGAGGCCCGTGACGGGTCCGCCGGACGCCGTCACGTCGCCGAGACGCCCCGGAACACACGAAACGCCGCCGGATCCGGCGGCGTTTCGCCGTGCTGGGGGCGTCATACGGGGACGACGGCGTCTCGCGCTGGTGCAGCGCGGGCCGCGGTCAGAGGGAGCGGAGGACCGCGACGACCTTGCCGAGGACCGAGGCCGCGTCGCCGAGGATCGGCTCGAAGGCGGAGTTGCGCGGCAGCAGCCACGTGTGACCGTCGCGCTGGCGGAAGACCTTGACCGTCGCCTCTTCGTCGAGCATGGCCGCGACGATGTCACCGTTCTCGGCGGTCTGCTGCGACCGGACGACGACCCAGTCACCGTCGCAGATCGCGGCGTCGATCATCGACTCACCGACGACCTTGAGCATGAACAGCTCGCCGGTGCCGACGAGCTGTCGGGGGAGCGGGATGATCTCGTCGACGTGCTGCTCGGCGGTGATCGGGACACCGGCGGCGATCCGGCCGACGAGCGGCACGAGCGTGGTGGCGTCGATGTCCGGGCCGCCGACGTCGGACGACGGCTCGTCGACCAGGACCTCGAGCGCGCGCGGGCGGTTCGGGTCGCGGCGGATCCAGCCACCGAGCTCGAGCTGGCCGAGCTGGTGGGAGACGCTGGAGAGCGAGGAGAGCCCGGCGGCGTCGCCGATCTCGCGCATGCTCGGCGGGTAGCCCCGTGAGGCGATCGACGCACGGATCGCGTCGAAGATCGCCTGCTGCTTCGGCGTCAGCGGCTTCTGGCCCCGCAGTTCGTCCACCACGTCGTCTCGCTTTCGTCGGTGCCGGTCCGGCCGCGGCGGGAATGTCGGTGGTCCCCGTCAGGCTTGTCCCAGTCGATCGAAACAGTATCCGACCAGCCAGGGCCGGACAAACACCTGTTCGAGCGTGTCGCAAGAAAACCCCGCAGAAATCCACTCCCAGGACTTGTGCGTCCGCTGATTCGAAACTATGTTCGGTACACGACTTCGGTTCCACCGAACGGGAAGGCAAGAACGACATGAGCACCATCGCCATCGCTGACATCCAGCGCACCGCGGCGCCCGCCGTGCGTACCCGCCTGCGTCTGACGCGTCGCGGCCGCATCGTCTTCACGACGCTCGCCGCGCTCCCGCTCCTCATCGTCGTCGCCCTCGGCGTGCTGAACGGCGGGCAGGCCTCCGCCGGAGACGCCACCGCCGGCGGCGCCCGCACCCAGTTCGAGACCGTGACGATCCAGCCGGGCGAGACGCTCTGGCAGCTCGCCGAGCAGACGGCCCCGAACTCGGACCCGCGTGACTTCGTGCAGGACGTCGTGAGCCTCAACGCGCTCGACGGCTCCGCGCTGCAGGCCGGCGAAGAGATCGCCATCCCCACCAAGTACACCGACGGCGAGTAGCCACTCTGGCAGTGCCGTCCAGACGGCTGGTCGTCGCACGGTGACAGCGGCCTACGATGGATCGGTGGCATTCACGCTCGAAGACCTCCCGATCCGAGACGACCTGCGCGGGCAGAGTCCGTACGGCGCCCCGCAGAAACACGTCCGCGTGCAGCTCAACGTCAACGAGAACACGCATCCCGTTCCGGACGACGTCGCTGCCGACATCGTCGAGTCGATCCGGCAGGCCCTGCTGACGGTCAACCGCTACCCGGACCGCGAGTTCACCGAGCTCCGGCAGTCGCTCGCCGACTACCTCGGACACGACCTGACCGCCGAGCAGCTCTGGGCGGCGAACGGGTCGAACGAGGTGTTGCAGCAGCTCCTCCAGGCGTTCGGCGGGCCCGGTCGCTCGGTGCTCGGGTTCCCGCCCACCTACTCGATGCACTCGATCCTCGCGTCGGGCACCGGCACCACGTGGATCCCGGCCCAGCGGGACGATGAGTTCCGCATCTCGCCCGAGACCGTCGTGGCGGCGATCCGAGAGCACCAGCCGGACATCGTGTTCCTGTGCGGGCCGAACAACCCGACGGGGACCCCGCTCGACATCGAGACGATCGCGGCCGCCTACGACGCGACCGACGGCATCGTGATGGTGGACGAGGCGTACGCCGAGTTCATGCCGTCCGACGCCCCGAGCGCCCTCACGCTGCTGCCCGGTCGTGAGCGCCTGGTGGTCTCCCGCACGATGAGCAAGGCGTTCGCGTTCGCCGGTGCCCGGGTCGGCTACATGGCCGCACACCCCGCCGTCGTCGACGCCGTCCGGCTGGTCCGGCTGCCGTACCACCTGTCCGCGCTGACCCAGGCGGCGGCGATCGCGGCACTCCGGCACGCCCCCGAGATGCTGGCGATGGTCGACGACATCAAGGGGCAGCGTGACCGCATGGTCACCGAGCTCCAGGCCATGGGGTACCGCACCTACGAGACCTGGTCGAACTTCGTCCTCTTCGGTGGTGTCGCCGACCCGAACGCCGCGTTCGAGGCGCTGCTCGAGCGCGACGTCATCGTGCGCGACCTCGGGATCCCGAACCACCTGCGTGTGAGTGCGGGGACCGAAGCCGAGACGACCGCGTTCCTCGACGCCATGCGGCAGGTCGCCGCCGAGCAGCCGCCGGTTAGGGTTGAGGCATGACCGCCCGCACCGCCTCGATCAGCCGTTCGACGAGCGAATCGAGTGTCGAACTCGAGCTCGACCTGGACGGCACCGGGACCTCGTCGATCTCGACCTCCGTCCCGTTCTTCGACCACATGCTGACCGCGTTCAGCAAGCACTCCCTGATCGACCTGCGGGTGCGTTCGACGGGTGACACCGACATCGACGTGCACCACACGGTCGAGGACACCGGCATCGTGCTCGGTCAGGCGATCAAGCAGGCCCTCGGCGACCGCTCCGGCATCGGCCGGTACGGCGACGCCCTGGTCCCGTTGGACGAAGCGCTGGCCCAGGCCGTCGTCGACGTCTCCGGGCGTCCGTTCCTGGTGCACTCCGGCGAGCCCGCGGGCTTCGAGTTCCACCGCATCGGCGGCCACTTCACCGGCTCGATGGTCCGCCACGTGTTCGAGGCGATCACGTTCAACGCCGGCATCACCGTCCACGTCCGCGTGCTCGAGGGCCGCGACCCCCACCACATCGCCGAAGCCGAGTTCAAGGCGTTCGCCCGTGCCGTGCGCAAGGCGGTCGAACTGGACCCGCGCGTCGACGGCATCCCCTCCACGAAGGGTGCCCTGTGACCGCCGCCAAGCCGAACGTCGTCGTCCTCGACTACGGGTCGGGGAACGTCCACTCCGCCGCCAAGGCACTCGAGCGCGCCGGCGCCGAGGTCACCCTGACCTCGGACAAGCAGGCGGCGCTCAAGGCCGACGGCCTGCTCGTCCCCGGCGTCGGGGCGTTCGCCGCCGTGATCGACCAGCTCGAGGGCGTGCAGGGCGGCGAGATCGTCGACCACCGTCTGGCCGGCGGGCGACCCGTGCTCGGCATCTGCGTCGGCATGCAGGTCCTGTTCTCGCGGGGCATCGAGCGTGGTGCCGACGTCGAAGGGCTCGGGCAGTGGCCCGGCACCGTGCAGGAGATCCAGGCCGAGGTGCTGCCGCACATGGGCTGGAACACCGTGCAGGCCCCCGAGGACTCCGTGCTGTTCGACGGGCTGCACGACGAGCGTTTCTACTTCGTGCACTCCTACGGCGTGACCGACTTCCCGCTCGAGGCGTACGGGCCGTTCCGTGCGCCCCGTCTGACCTGGGCGGAGCACGGGCAGCCGTTCATCGCCGCGGTCGAGAACGGGCCGCTCACCGCCACGCAGTTCCACCCCGAGAAGTCCGGCGAGCCGGGCATCCGCCTGCTCTCCAACTGGGTGCGTTCGCTCTGAACCCGGCCGGTGCCGGGCGCGACGGCCGTGCCGGACGCGCACCGGGCCTCCCGGCTGTCCGCAGCCCCTTCTCCACCGCAACGAAACCGACAGGACCATGACCGACCTCACCGACACCCCGCCCCTCGTCCTGCTGCCGGCTGTCGACGTCGTCGACGGACAGGCCGTGCGACTCACCCAGGGCGAGGCGGGGAGCGAGACCGGCTACGGCGACCCCGTCGCCGCTGCCCGGACCTGGCGCGACCAGGGTGCCGAGTGGATCCACCTCGTCGACCTCGACGCAGCCTTCGGTCGTGGCGACAACCGCCGGGTGATCGCGCACGCCGTCCGCGAGGTCGAGGGTGTCTCGGTCGAGCTGTCCGGCGGCATCCGCGACGACGCCTCGCTCGAAGCGGCACTGGCGACCGGTGCGGCGCGCGTGAACCTCGGCACCGCGGCGCTCGAGAACCCGGACTGGGCCGCGCGGGTGATCGGTGAGTACGGCGAGCAGATCGCCGTCGGGCTGGACGTCCGCGGCACCACGCTGTCGAGCCGCGGCTGGACCGAGGACGCCGGTGACCTGTGGGAGGTGCTCGACCGGCTGGAAGCCGCCGGGTGCGCCCGCTACGTGGTGACCGACGTCACGAAGGACGGCACGCTGCAGGGGCCCAACGTCGAACTGCTCCGCCAGGTGTGCGACCGGACCGACCAGCCCGTGGTGGCCTCCGGCGGGATCTCCACGCTCGACGACCTCCGTGCGCTCCGCGAACTCGTGCCGTACGGGCTCGAGGGCGCGATCATCGGCAAGGCGCTGTACTCCGGGGCGTTCACGCTGCCGGCCGCACTCGACATCGCCTCCGAGTAACGCCGTGGCGGGCATCTCGAACGGCCGCGGCACCGGGCCGGACGCCGACGACGCGCACACCCCCGGCGGGGCGGCGGACTCGGCGGGCTTCTCGTGGGAAGGCCGCACGTTCGACCACCACGACACCGCGTTCGCCGAGGACGACGGACTCGCCGATCCCGCGGTGGTCGCGGCCATCGGTGCGATCGCCGACGGTGCGTCCCAGGCGGCGATCGTCGAGGCGCTCCGGACCGCCCGGCTGCTCATCCCGCTCATCGCCGAGGCCGGTGACGTGGGGGAGACCGACGAGGGCAAGCTCGTCGACAAGACCCAGGAACTCTCGATCGTGACGGTCGCCGGTCCGGACGGTCGCAGCGTGATGCCGGCGTTCACCTCGGTGGACGCCATGCACGCGTGGGACCCGGACGCGCGTCCGGTGCCGGTGGAGTCCCGCCGTGTGGCGATGGCCGCGGCGAGCGAGGACACCCAGCTCGTCGTGCTCGACCCGAAGTCGCCGACCGAGTTCGTGCTGCGTCGTCCGGCGGTGTGGGCGCTCGGGCAGGACCTTCCGTGGACCCCGTGCTTCGAGGACCCCGAGGTGGCTCGCGCCTTCGCGGCCTCGGTCGAGGGGGAGTCCAGCGTCGCCCGTGTCGAACTCGCGCCGGGCGACCCGGTCGGCCGGTTCGCCGGGCCGGAGCTGACGGTGGGACTGGCCCTGCACCCGGGGCTCGACCGCGAGCAGGTCGGCGAGCTCGTCGGTCGGCTGCAGCAGCGGTGGTCGACCGACCCCGTGATCGCGGAGCGGGTCGACAGCATGCGCGTCGCCCTGCGCGCTGCCTGACGAGCAGCAGTGCGGCGGTGCGACCCGGCCCAGCCCGAGGTCGCCGGTACGATGACGGGGTGAGCCCGAACCCGACGACCAACCCCACCGGCGCGACCACCCACGGTCCGACGGGGCGTCCCGTCCGGGACTTCCCCGTGCCCGAGGAGCTCGACAGCACCGGACCCGCCCGCATCATCGCGCTCTGCAACCAGAAGGGCGGCGTGGGCAAGACCACGACGGCCATCAACCTGGGCGCTGCGCTCGCCGAGTACGGCCGCAAGGTCCTGGCCGTCGACTTCGACCCGCAGGGCGCGCTGTCCGCGGGTCTCGGCGTCCGGACGCACGACATCCACACCGTGTACGACCTGCTCATGGGCGCCGTGAAGGACCCGAACCAGGTCATCCAGCCGACGAACACCCCCGGCCTCGACGTCATCCCGGCGAACATCGACCTGTCCGCGGCCGAGGTGCACCTGGTCAACGAGGTCGCCCGCGAGCAGATCCTGGCGAGCGTGCTGCGCAAGGTCGCGAACGACTACGACGTGATCCTGGTCGACTGCCAGCCGTCGCTCGGCCTGCTCACCGTGAACGCCCTCACGGCGGCGCACGGCGTCCTCATCCCGCTCGAGTGCGAGTTCTTCGCGCTCCGCGGTGTCGCGCTGCTCATCGAGACGATCGACAAGGTGCGCGACCGTCTCAACCCGGCGCTCAAGCTCGACGGCATCCTGGCGACCATGTACGACTCGCGCACGCTGCACTCCCGTGAGGTCATGGAGCGGGTCGTCGACACCTTCGACGACCGCGTGCTCGACACCGTCATCGGCCGCACCGTGAAGTTCCCGGACGCCACGGTGTCCGCACGCCCGATCACGCAGACTGCGCCGGACCACCCTGCCGCCCACGCCTACCGGCAGCTCGCACGAGAGCTCGTCCAGCGTGGCGCCGTCGCCTGACGCGGGGTTCCGGGTCCGGCTCGCCAACTTCGACGGACCGTTCGACCTCCTGCTGTCGCTCATCACGAAGCACGAGCTCGACATCACCGAGGTGTCACTCGGTGCCGTGACGGGGGAGTTCATCCAGTACGTCCGGCAGGCCGAGTCCGCCGACGAGCTCGACGAGGCCAGCGAGTTCCTGGTCGTCGCGGCGACGCTGCTCGACCTGAAGATCGTCGGGCTGCTGCCCCAGGGCGAGCTCGTGGACGCCGAGGACGTGGCCCTGCTCGAGGCCCGGGACCTGCTGTTCGCCCGGCTGCTGCAGTACCGGGCGTTCAAGCAGGCCGCCGACTGGTTCGGGGAGCGCTGGGGCGTCGAATCGCGCCGGCACGTCCGCAGCGTCCGGCTCGAGGAGCGGTTCCGCGCGCGGACGCCGGAGCTCGTCTGGACCCTGTCGGTGCAGGACTTCGCCGCACTGGCCGCGCTGGCCTTCGCCCCGCGGGAGATCCCGTCCGTCGGCCTCGACCACCTGCACGCCCCGCTCATCAGCATCCGCGAACAGGCCGCGATCGTCGTCTCGATCCTGCGCACCCGCGATGGTGAGGGCGTCTCGTTCCGTGAACTGGTCGCGGGCGTCGACCAGACGGGTATCGTGGTGGCTCGCTTCCTCGCGATCCTCGAGCTGTACCGGAACGCGTCGATCTCGTTCGAGCAGCTCGAGCCGCTCGGGGAGCTGACACTGCGGTGGACCGCCGAGGACTGGTCCGACGAGAGCCTCGCGAACCTGGGAGCCGACTATGACGGATGACGTGCACGACACGTCCAGCGCCGAACCCGGCGGCGCTGACGAGATGGCCGACGCACGCGCCATCGAGCACGAGATCCACGAGCGCGCCGCGTCGCAGGCTCACCCCGCCATCCCCATCGACCGGCAGCTCGAGGCCATCCTGATGATCGCCGACCAGCCGCAGTCACTCGTCGCCCTCGGTGCGGCCGTCGGCTCGCCCGTCCCCGCCGTCCGCCAGGCGATCGAACGCCTGGTCGCGGACTTCGACGGCGTCGACGGCACGATCCGCCGCGGCTTCGAACTGCGCGAGGTCGGTGGCGGCTGGCGCTTCTACGTCCGTGCCGACCTGGACCCCGTGGTCGAGCAGTTCGTCGAGGCCGAGCGCCCCTCGCGGCTGTCGCAGGCCGCACTCGAGACCCTCGCGGTCGTCGCCTACAAGCAGCCGATCACCCGCTCGCAGATCGCTGCGATCCGCGCCGTCAACGTCGACGGTGTCGTCCGAACCCTGGTGGCACGCGGCCTCATCGAGGAGTCGTTCACCGACGCCGAGACCGGCGCCATCAACTACGTCACGTCCGACCTGCTCCTGCAGCAGCTCGGCATCAACTCGCTCGACGAGCTGCCGCTCATCTCGCCCCTCCTGGACGACGGTGCGGACGGCTTCGAGCAGAACGAAGGGATCCCCGATGGCAGGGTTTGACGACCGGGGGCGCGGCGCGCCCCGAGACCGAGACGACCGCAACGGACGCTCGGGAGGCCCGGATCGCTCCGGCCGCCCGGCCGGCGCACGCGGCGGGGCCGGCTCCAGTGCCGGTGGCCGCTCCGGCGGGTACGGTCGCGACGACCGCGGGGGCGCACGCCCGCCGCGTGACGACGACCGTCGTGGCGGGTACCCGTCGCGCGACGACCGCGGCGGCGACCGTGGTGGGTACCGCGGGGCTCCGGCGCCGCGTGACGACCGTGGTGGGTACCGGGGTCGGGACGACCGTGCCGGTGGCGGTGACCGTGGTGGCTACCGGGGTAACTCCGCTCCGCGTGACGACCGTGGTGGCTACCGGGGTCGCGACGACCGTGGGGCTTCCGCGCCGCGCGACGACCGCGGTGGCGACCGTGGTGGGTACCGCGGGGCTTCGGCGCCGCGTGACGACCGTGGTGGGTACCGCGGTCGCGATGACCGTTCCGGTGGCGGCGACCGTGGTGGCTACCGCGGCAACTCGGCTCCGCGTGACGACCGCGGTGGGTACCGCGGCCGCGACGACCGTGGGGCTTCGGCTCCGCGTGACGACCGTGGTGGCTACCGGGGCTCGGCTCCGCGTGACGACCGTGGTGGCTACCGGGGTCGCGACGACCGTGGGAGCTCGGCGCCCCGCGATGACCGTGGTGGGTACCGCGGCAACTCGGCTCCGCGTGACGACCGTGGTGGCTACCGCGGCCGTGACGACCGTGGGGCTTCGGCGCCGCGTGACGACCGTGGCGGCTCCCGAGGACGCGATGACCGTTTCGGTGGCGGCGACCGCGGTGGATACCGTGGCAACTCCGCTCCGCGTGACGACCGCGGTGGCTACCGCGGCCGGGACGACCGTGGTGCTTCGGCTCCGCGTGACGACCGTGGTGGGTACCGCGGCCGCGACGACCGTGGCAGCTCCGCTCCCCGCGACGACCGCGGTGGGTACCGGGGTCGCGACGACCGTGGCAGCTCCGCTCCCCGCGACGACCGGCGCGACGACCGCGGCCGCGACGACCGCCGGACTCCCGACGGCCAGCAGAGCCGCGTCTGGCACAACGGCCGCCGCTACGTCGGCGGCACCACGAGCGTCCGCAACAGCGACCGCACCACGCCGAAGCCGAGCGGGCAGCGCGACGACCGGGGCAACCCGGCCGAGGGCACGCCCGAACGGCCGATCATCGAGGACTGGGACGCGGCGGACGGAACGGCTCCTGCCGGGGCCGAGCCGAGCCTCCAGGCAGAGGGTGAGCGCCTGCAGAAGGTGATCGCCGCTGCCGGCGTCGCATCCCGCCGGGTCGCGGAGAACCTGATCGTCGAGGGCCGCGTGACGGTCAACGGCGAGGTCGTGGACGCCCTCGGGCGTCGCGTCGACCCCGAGAAGGACGCGATCAGCGTCGACGGCGTGCCCGTGCAGATCGACTCGTCGCGGCGCTACATCGTGCTGAACAAGCCGACCGGCGTCGTCTCGAGCCTGCAGGACGAGCGCGGTCGCCGCGACCTCACCGAGTTCGTGGACCGCTACGAGGAGCGTCTGTTCAACGTCGGCCGTCTCGACGCCGAGACCTCCGGGCTGCTCGTCCTGACGAACGACGGCGACCTGGCACACGTGCTCGCGCACCCGTCGTTCGGCGTGCAGAAGACGTACATCGCGAAGGTCCACGGCAACGTGAACCCCGCCGTGGTGCAGCGCCTGACCGAGGGCGTCGAGCTCGAGGACGGTCCGATCAAGGCCGACAAGGTGCGGTTGCTCGAGTCCTCGCGGGGGGAGTCGCTCGTCGAGATCACGCTGCACTCCGGCCGCAACCGCATCGTCCGTCGCATGCTCGAGGCGGTCGACCACCCGGTCCTCGAACTCGTCCGCCGGTCGTTCGGACCGCTGCACCTGGGCAGCCTGCCGCCGGGCAAGATGCGCGAGCTCGGCACCGTCGAGGTCGGCAAGCTGCTCAGCACCGTCCGTGACGCGAAGCCGTCCGCTCGTGACGACCGCGACGTCGCGCTCGACCAGGACGACGACGAGTACGAGGACGAGTCGGCGGACTGACCGACCCCGGGGCCCGGGCATCGACCGATGCCCGGGCCTCGATCGGTAGGCTTGCCCGGTGACCGACGTGACCCCGACCGACATCGACCGCCGTCTGCGCGGCCCGGTCCGGATCGTCGGTGCCGGGTTGCTCGGTGCCTCGATCGGTCTCGCCCTGCGTGAGAAGGGCGTGGACGTCGTCCTCGACGACGTCTCGCCCGCCGCGCTGGCGCTCGCCGTGGACTACGGCGCCGGGCGTCGACCGGCCGTCGGCGACCAGCCGGAGCTCATCGTCGTCGCGGTGCCGCCGGACGTCGTCGCGACGGTGGTCGAGCGTGAGCTCGCCGCCCACCCCGACGCCGTGGTGACCGACGTCGCCAGTGTGAAGTCCGGGCCGCTCGCCGCCCTGGTGGCGGCCGGGGCCGACGTCTCCCGCTACATCGGGTCGCACCCGATGGCCGGACGCGAGCGCAGCGGTCCGACCGCCGCCCGCGCCGACCTGTTCGTCGGTCGCCCGTGGGTGATCGCCGGGCACGACGGCATCACGTACCAGCGCGCCGCGGTGGTCGAGGACCTCGCGCTCGACGTCGGCGCCACCGTCGTGCCGATGGACCCCGAGTCGCACGACCTCGCCGTGGCGTACGTCTCGCACGCGCCGCAGCTCGTGTCGACCCTGATGGCCTCGCGCCTGCGGGACGCCCCCGACGGGTCGCTCGGCCTGGCCGGTGGCGGCGTGCGCGACGTCACCCGGATCGCCGCGAGCGACCCGGGGCTCTGGGTGCAGATCATCGGGGCGAACGCCGGGCACATCCGGCCGGTGCTCACCGACCTGCGCGACGACCTGTCCCGCGTGATCGACGCGCTCGGCGACCCGGACGGTGCCGGTTCGCCGCGCACCATCGCCGAGACGATCGCCGACGGCAACCGCGGGGTCGAACGGCTCCCCGGCAAGCACGGCACCACCAAGCGCTTCGCCCAGGTGGTCGTCCTGGTCGACGACACCCCCGGGCAGATCGCCGCACTCCTGACGTTCATCGGGGAGATCGGCATCAACCTCGAGGACATGCGCCTCGAGCACTCACCGGGCGCACAGATCGGCATCGTCGAGGTGTCGGTGCTGCCCGAGCAGGAACAGCGACTCGTCGAGGAACTCGAGGGGCGCGGATGGAGGATCGCAGCAGCATGGGCCTGAACGACGACACGAACGCAGCGACGAACGACTCCGGTGTGACCGGCGGACCGGACGGGCCCGACACCGGCCTCCCGACCCCGGGCCAGGGCGGTGCCGGCGGCCCGCTCAGCGGCAGCGGCGACGGCGGAGCACTCGGGGGCCCGGCAGGTGGCCTCGGCGAACCCGGCGGGGAGCCCGGCTCGACCAGCGCCCCGATGCCGTCCGGCCTGGCCGACGGCGCCTACGTGGCGAAGATCGTCATCGCCGTCGACGGCCCCGCCGGCAGCGGCAAGTCGAGCGTCTCCCGTGCAGCCGCCCGCGCCCTGGGGTACGGCTACCAGGACACCGGCGCCGCCTACCGTGCACTCGCGTGGCACGCCCTGCAGCAGCGGGTCGACCTCGACGACGCCGCGGCGGTCCTGGCGAGCTGGGACACCTTCGACTACGCCATCGGCACCGACCCCGACGACTACTACGTCAAGGTGGGGGAGACCGACGTGACCGAGGCCATCCGCACCCCCGACGTCACCGGCGCGGTCGCCCACATCGCCAAGCTCCCGGATGTCCGGAAGCGGCTGGTCCAGCTGTTCCGCAACGTCATGCGGAAGACCGACGCCCCGGGCATCATCACCGAGGGCCGGGACATCACCACGGTCGTCGCACCTGACGCCGAGGTCCGGATCCTGCTGACGGCCGACGAGTCGGTTAGAATGGCCCGACGCTCGGCAGAGGTCACGACCCAGTCGGCCGCCGAGACCTCCGCAGCACTCGCTCGTCGCGACGCGGCGGACGCGAAGGTCGTCGACTTCATGAACGCCGCCGACGGCGTCACGACGCTCGACTCCACCGACCTCGACTTCGACCAGACCGTGCGGGCGGTCGTCGACCTGGCCCGCGCGGCCACGCACTGACGCACGACCGGACGGCCTCGGCCGCCTGGTCACACCACGGCCGGACCCCCGGCCCCGGCCGGCAACGGCCACCGACACCGCGGCCCCGGCCGCTCGCGAGGAACCCAAGATGGCTCAGCTGGACAACCCGGACAACGACGACTTCCCCCGGTACGACGACGCCCTCGGCGAGCGGCTCGCCGGACTCGACGAGGCCGAGGCCGAGCAGCGCGCGACCGCGCTCCGCGCCGGACTCGAGGAGTACGACCTCGAGGACGAGGACCTCGCCCTGCTCGAGGCCGGTCAGGTCGGCGAGGACGGCGTCCACTACCTGCCCGCCTACCCGGTGCTCGCGATCGTCGGCCGCCCGAACGTCGGCAAGTCCGCGCTCGTGAACCGCATCCTCGGTCGTCGTGAGGCCGTCGTGCAGGACGTCCCCGGCGTCACCCGCGACCGTGTCAGCTACAAGGCCGACTGGAACGACAAGCGCTTCACGCTCGTCGACACCGGCGGCTGGGAGCCCGGCGCCGAGGGCATCAACGCCTCCGTCGCCGCGCAGGCCGAGGTCGCGATCGACCTCGCCGACGCCGTGCTGTTCGTCGTGGACGTCACGGTCGGGATCACCGCCACCGACGAGCACGTCGTCAAGATGCTCCGCGGCACCGACCGCCCCGTCATCGTCGTCGCGAACAAGGCCGACGACGAGCGCCGTGAACTCGACGCCTACGAACTCTGGAACCTGGGGCTCGGCGAGCCGCACCCGGTGTCGGCCCTGCACGGCCGTGGCGTCGCGGACCTGCTCGACCTGATCATCAAGACGCTGCCCGACACCTCGGCCGTCGCCAAGCAGGAGGTCGGCGGCCCCCGCCGCGTGGCCATCCTCGGCCGCCCGAACGTCGGCAAGAGCTCGCTGCTCAACAAGGCCGCCGGTGAAGAGCGGGTCGTCGTGAACGACATCGCCGGCACCACCCGTGACCCGGTGGACGAGCAGATCGAGCTCGGCGGCAAGGTGTGGCGCTTCGTCGACACCGCCGGCATTCGCAAGCGCGTGCACATGCAGCAGGGCGCCGACTTCTACGCCTCGCTCCGCACCACGGCCGCGCTCGAGAAGGCCGAGGTCGCCGTCGTCGTCCTCGACGTCACCGAGCCGGTGTCCGTGCAGGACCTCCGAATCATCGACCTCGTCCTCGAGTCCGGCCGTGCCCTCGTGCTGGCCTACAACAAGTGGGACCTGCTCGACGACGAGCGACGCCGCTACCTGGAGCGTGAGATCGAGCAGGACCTGGCGCACGTCGCCTGGGCCCCGCGCGTGAACATCTCCGCCCGCACCGGCCGCCACCTCGAGAAGCTCGTGCCGGCGCTCGAGACCGCCCTCGAGTCGTGGGACACCCGCATCCCGACCGGCAAGGTCAACGCCTTCATCGCCGAGCTCGTGCAGGAACACCCCCACCCCGTTCGCGGCGGCAAGCAGCCCCGCATCCTGTTCGGGACCCAGGCGTCGAGCCAGCCGCCGACCTTCGTGCTCTTCACGTCGGCGTTCCTCGACCCGCAGTACCGACGCTTCATCACGCGTCGCCTCCGCGAGGTCTGGGGCTTCTCCGGCACGCCGATCAACGTCAACATGCGGGTGCGCGAGCGCCGGAAGCGCTGAGCCCTCCCGCCCGTCACGCAGAACGCGCCTCGATCCGTCGGGGCGCGTTCTGCGTTCGCGTTCGGCCTGGAGGCCCGGGGCCGGTCGGGCGCGCCGGTGCGGCATCATGGGGGCGTGGGCACCGGGCCGTGGGCAGCGGACCGACGTCGGCTCGCCCTGGTGGGTGTCCTCGTCGGTGTGGTCGTCGTGGGTTCGGTGTCCCTGTGGACGATCTCGCACGCACCGGACGACGGCGACTCGGTCACCCGTGCCGACTCCGTGCCCTCCGAGCCGGCGCAGTCGCCCGACGTCCGACTGCCGCCCTCCGACGGCCTCGAGGAACCGATCGAGCCCGAACCCGTCCGTCCGGTCGACGGTTCGCCCATCGACCCGTGGTGGCGTCGCGTCCCTCCGGTCTCCGGTGACATCGTCGGCATCGGTGCTGCGGCCTCCGGGCACGTGCGGATCGCCGGGAACACGGATGACGAGACGCTCTCGGTGGAGATCGACCACCTGGAGACCGGCGGGGACGGCCCGGTCGACGTCGTGCTGTCCGCGGGGACGGTGCGCGGTGGCTCGAAGCCGGTGTGGACGCCGGCCGGGGAGTCCTACGACCTGTTCCAGGCTGCCGGGGTCGAACAGGGGCTGACCGTCGTGCTCAGCGACCCGTGGTCACTGCCCGACGAGGTCCGCTCCCTGGTCCTGCTCGACGCCGACACCGGCACCGTGCTGGGTGGCGCGGCACTCGTCCCGTCGGACTGAGCGGGGCGCGCTGGGGGCGTGCTGAACCGACGCCGAACGACACTGTCGTGGTCGTCCGACGTCGACAGTGTCGTTCCGCATCGGTGCTCGTGCCTGTGCCGCGTCCGCCGCCACCGCCGGGATGGGGCACGATGTACTGGTGACGCAGCAGAACGACGGACTCGGTGTGCTCGCCGACCGCGTGTGGTGCCGTCTGCGGCTCGACCGGTTGGCCGGAGGTCGGCAGTCCGGGTACGTGATCCGCGAGGACATGCTCGAACACCCCGACACCGTCCGCTCGTTCCGGTGGATCCGGTGGCTGCTCGTCGCGGAGACGGTCGTCGGACTCACGGCCATCGTGGTCGCCGTGCTGCTGACCCGCGCGGGGGAGTCCCTGTCGTGGGCGGTGTGGTTCCGGTCCACCGTGGTGCTGCTCATCACCCTGACGCTCTACGTGTTCGCCTGGCGTGCGCAGCTCGGGTACTACTGGGCGTACCAGCGGCTGCGGCTGTTCAGCCGGATCTTCCCGATCGTGACGCTGATCGTCGCGGCGATCCCCGGGCTCTACCCGTTCTGGATGGTCATCGAGCAGATCCTGTTCTCGGTGCTCATGGTCGGCATCGGCGACGTGCTGACGAGCGACCACATGCGGGCCACGTTCCCGAAGCCCGCGCGGCGGTAGGGCTCCGGCAGGTCGACGCCGAACGACCATGTCGGTGTCGTACGACGTCGGTGGTGTCGTTTCTTGCGGGCGCGGGCTGTTGTGTACGCCCAGGAGCGACGATGTCGGTGTCGTACGACGTCGGTAGTGTCGTTCGGCGTCGACGCTCACGCGGTTGGATCGGCTCCGCGACAGAACACGCGTCGATCGACGCGTGGAGTGTCGCAACGGTGGTGCGAGACGGGCGCGGTCGGGCTACGCGACCGTGGCCAGGGCGAACGGGAGCACGGCGGAGGCCCCGGCGCGTCGGAGCTCCCGACCGGCGACGGTCATCGTCCACCGGCTGTCGACCAGGTCGTCGACGAGCAGCACCGGGCCCTCGTGCGCCTGCAGGGCGGCGGCGAGCGACGGATCGACCACGAAGGTGTCCCACACGCCGGACAGTCGGTAGGCGCTGTTCGTCGCACCGTCGCCACGAGGGGTCCCGCCGGCACGGCCGAGCGTGCCGAGGAACTGCAGCCGCCCGATGGTGGACAGCGCCTGGGCGAGGGACCCCACCAGTTCGGGCCGTGACCGCGAGGACATCGCCACGACGCCGGTCGGACGGGTCTCCCACGGCCAGTCCTTGAGCGCCCGGACACAGCCGTCGACGAGCTCGCGCGAGATCGGGGCATCGGGGGTGGACGGCGAGAACAGTGCGCGCAGTGGACCGCCCCAGCCGAGGTCGGTCAGACGCGCCACCGCACGGCCGGGCTGCACGAGCTCGTCCGCGCCGATCTTGCCCCGCACCGAGACCCCGAGCGACGACATCCCCGAGGGCCACTGGGCACGCGGGGCGATCTCGACGCCGACCTTGTCGAGTGCGGCCGCGGCTCCGGACGAGTCGGTGTCGGACACGGCGGTCGGGAACCACGCCCCGGCGCAGTTGTCGCACCGGCCGCAGGGCTCGGCCGAGGGGTCGTCGAGGTCCTGCTGCAGCAGCTGCATGCGGCAGGCCGAGGTGGACTCGTAGTCGAGCATCGACGCGGCCTCGGCAGCACGGGCCGCTGCGACCCGCTCGTACCGGGGCGCGTCGTACTCCCACGGCTGCCCGGTCGACACCCAGCCGCCGGTGACGCGTCGGACGGCTCCGTCGACGTCGAGCACCTTGAGCAGGAGTTCGAGGGTGGAGCGCTTGATGTCGACCAGGCCCTCGAGCGCCACGGTCGACATCGCGGTGTCGGTGGACAGGGCACCGAGCACGGCGGCGGCGCGGGCTTCGGTCGGCATCGAGGCGCTGGCGAAGTACTGCCAGATCTCGCGGTCCTCACGCCCGGGCAGGAGCAGGACGTCGGCGTTGTCGGTCGCACGACCCGCACGACCGATCTGCTGGTAGTAGGCGACGGGCGACGAGGGCGCTCCGACGTGCACGACGAACCCGAGGTCGGGCTTGTCGAACCCCATGCCGAGCGCACTCGTGGCGACCAGGGCCTTCAGCTCGTTGCCCTTGAGCTGCTGTTCGAGCTGTTCGCGCTCGTCGGTGTCGGTGCGCCCCGTGTAGGCACGGACGGCGTACCCGTTGTCGCGCAGCAGCCGTGCGATGTCCTCGGCCGCCGAAACGGTGAGCGTGTAGATGATGCCGCTGCCGGGCAGGTCACCCAGATGGGCGAGGAGCCACCCCAGCCGCTGCCGGGCATCGGGCAGCGTGAGCACGCCGAGGCGCAGGGACTTGCGGGCCAGGGACCCGCGGATCGTGAACACCGGGTCGGCCGGGCCGGCGGTGAGCTGCTCGGCGACGTCCTCGACCACGCGCTCGTTCGCCGTCGCGGTGGTCGCCAGGACGGGGACGCCGTGGGGGAGCGACCGGATGAGCTCGGCCAGTCGACGGTAGTCCGGCCGGAAGTCGTGGCCCCAGTCCGAGATGCAGTGTGCTTCGTCGACCACGAGCATGCCCATCCGGGCGATCAGGGTCGGCATCTGCTCGTCCCGGAACTTCGGGTTGTTCAGGCGCTCGGGGGAGACGAGGAGCACGTCGACCTCGTCACGGGCGAGGGCAGCCTGGGTCTCGCCCCACTCGTGGGCGTTCGCGGAGTTGATCGACACCGCACGGACACCGGCCCGCGCGGCGGCGGCGACCTGGTCGCGCATCAGGGCGAGCAGCGGCGACACCAGGACCGTCGGGCCGCCCCCGCGTCGGCGCAGCAGCAGCGTCGCCAGGAAGTACACCGCGGACTTGCCCCACCCGGTGCGCTGCACGACGAGGGCGCGCTGCCGGTGCTCGACCAGCGCCGAGATCGCCTCGAGCTGGCCGGGGTGGAACACCGCGTCGGGGCGCCCCGTGAGCGCAGCGAGCGCCTGCTGCGCCTCGGCGGCGATGTCTGCAGAAGGCGGGGCGGTGGTTTCCATGCCCCCATGCTGTCAGCACCGACCGACGTAACGCAGGTCGCGCCTCCAAGCTGTGGAGAAGCTCCCTACTGGTAGGTGACCAACGACGGCGTCGGCTGCACCTGCTGCATGGTCTGCGCGGGCGTCAGCATGGGCGTGTCCTCGTCGTAGAAGTTCTTCCAGCCCCAGTGCAGCCCCTCCGGCGCGCCCTGGTGCAGTGCCTTCCACGTCGCCTGCTTGTCCGGCTGCGACCCCTGCCCGTCGACGTGCACGAGCATGTCGAGCTCCGGGTGGGTCTGCAGCGCTGAGCGGTCCTGGATCATCGACAGCCGGAACTGGTGCAGCACCAGGGCCTTCGGCGGCAGCCCCTCGTCGCGCACGAGTCCAGCCAGCCACGAGGACACCTCGTTCACCTCGGACGCCGAGACACTCCCGATCTGCTCGAGGGGCACCTGGTCCTTCGTCAGCCGCCACTCCGGGTCGAGCGCCAGCCAGACGCCGGGCTTCTTGAGCAGCGACTCGTACTTCTTGGCCTGCGACAGGAAGTCCGACCGCCCGGGCTGCAGATCGATGATGACCGGCATGTCCGCCTCGTGCGCGGCGTCGACGTAGGGCTCGAGCGTCGACACCGGCAGCTCCGTCGAGTAGTCGCCGTCGGCTCCGGCGTCCCCCGCGGCGACGGTCGCGATGACCTCCATCGCGGGCGTCACGAGCTCGTCGGACTCCGCCCGGTACGGCTTCGCGACCTGCTCGGCACGCTGCACGGTCTCCTTCGGCCCCTGCTCGCCGAGCACGCCCAGCGCAGGCGCCCCGGGAGCCCCGTACAGCGCGACGTACCGGTGCCCGTCGAACGGCCGCTGGCCGCCGTTCCGCAGCTGGAACCCGCCCTCGGCCGCCCGCACCGTCCACTCCGGATCCGGCAGGGCGTCGAACGCCGCACCGACCAGGACGGTCGGGTGCTTCGCCCGCTCGTGCAGCGCGGTCACCACGTCGGGTGCAGCAGCCGGGTCGGTCACGCCCTTCGGCATGGTCACGACGCGAGCGCCGGCGGCCTTCGCGGTCGCCACGGCAGCAGCGTCCGCACTCGCGTCCGCCACCACCACGGTCGCCTGCCGGGAGGCCCGGGTCGACTCCGGCGCGTCACCGCCGTCCGGCGCCTGCCGCTGTTCGACGTCCGTGTCGAGCGACACATCACCTTCGGCCTGGTACCAGTCGGCACCGAGCCGGTCGAGCTCGCGGGCGACGGCGGCGCTCGTCTCCTTGGCCGTCAGCAGCACCGGGACGTGGGCGCTCGCCGCAGCCTTCGCCGCATCACGGATCCCGTCGGTGTCGCCGGCCCGGGCGACGACCGCTCCCGGGGCACTCGCGAACAGCGCCTTGCTGACGCGGACCGACCGGGCGGCGGCGTCCGAGGCGTCGGCCACCGTGACGGTGTCGGCCGAGGCCTTCGCCAGCGTCGGGCGGCTCGTATCCGGTCCGCTCGACGTGCACCCGGCGGCTCCGAGCAGCAGGCCGGAGACCGCGATCGCGACCAGGAGACGAGGGGTGGAACGAGAACGCATCGAGCCACCATACGAGCCAGACGGAGAGGTCCCTGGGAATCCGACGGGTGTCGTCTCGTAGAAGGGAGGCATGCCCCACCACCCCGACGACCGCCCGCTCATCGGACCGGTCCGGTCGCCCGAGGTGCACTGCATGACGCTCAACGTGCGTCGCCGCGTGCCGCGACAGCCGACCCACCCGGACGCCTGGGAGCGCCGCCGCGACGCCGTGCTCGCGCTTGTCACGTCCGAAGCGCCCACCGTCCTCGCCGTCCAGGAGACCCTGCCCGCGCAGGCAGACGAACTCACCGACGGCCTGGGGTCGGGTTGGGAGCCCGTCCTGGCCGGACGGGGAGCGCGCGGCGGTGGCGAACAGGTCGGCCTGTTCCTCGACCGCTCCCGCCTCGACGTCGTCGAGCGCCGCACCTGGGCGCTCTCCCGCGCGCCCCACCGCCCCGGCTCGCGGTCGTGGGCCACGTCCTTCCCCCGGCACGCCGTCGGAGCCGTCGTCGACGACCGCGCGACGGGCATCCGGTTCCTGGCGATCGCCACCCACCTCGACGTCGCCTCGCCGTGGGCCCGACTGCGGTCCGCCGAACTGCTCGGCCGGATCATCCGGCAGCGCGGCCTGCCCGCCGTGGTCATGGCCGACTGGAACAGCCCCGCCGGTTCCGCACCATGGCGAGCCCTGGCGGAGGCGGGGGTCGAGGACAGCTGGGGGCGGGCCTCCAGGCAGGTGGGTGAGCCCTACGGGACGTACCCGCACTACGGGAGTCCGCGCGTCGGTGGCCGGCGGATCGACGGGGTGCTCGTGACGTCCGAGGCGGAGGTGGACCGCGTCGCCGTGGACGTGCGGCGGCCGGGCGGCGTGTGGCCGTCCGACCACGCCGCCGTGCACGCGGTCGTGCGGTGGGCGTCGTGATCGCCACGCTCGGACCGACGTTCCTGCGGCCGCGGTTCCTGGTGGCCGACGTGGTGCGGGCGCTGACGCTCGTGAGCGTCGTCGTGGCGACTGTCGGGTGGGGCGGGACGGCGTTCCCGGTCATGGCGCTGGCGCTGCTCGGCGTCGTGGTGCCGCGGATGCTCGGGCTGCGGCCGGCGTTCGACGTGGCGGTGTGCGTGCTCGTGCTCCTCGCCGGGTGGTCGAGCGTGCTCGAGTGGTACACGACCGTCTTCCTGTGGGACAAGTTCATGCACGTCGTGCTGACGGGGCTGCTCGCGGCGGTGCTCTACGTCATCGGTGCCGACCTGCGCGCTGTGCCGGCCCCGCACGCCGAGCGCCGGGTGGTCGTCGCGGTGCTCGCGCTGTGTGCGGGACTCGCGGTCGGGGCCGTGTGGGAGATGGGGGAGTGGCTCGGGCACAACTTCGTCGACTCGAAGATCTTCGTCGGGTACGACGACACGATCGGGGACCTGGCGGCGGACGGGGCCGGTGGGTTGCTCGTCGGGCTCGGGTTGCCGTGGTTGGCGGCGCGGCGCGAGGTGGTGCGGCCGGGATGTGCGTGTCGTTCGGGTCGCGTTGCTCCGACTCGCCGTGGCACGGAGGGGGTCTGACGTCCGCTATGCTGGACCGGTCGCTCGCGCTCCGGTCGGACGTGGGCGAGGATCCTCCGGGATCCTGAGTTCTTCGGAACTCGCGGGCTGTGGCGCAGCTTGGTAGCGCACTTGACTGGGGGTCAAGGGGTCGCAGGTTCAAATCCTGTCAGCCCGACCGAAACGTGTCTGACACGACGGCAGAAGCCCACCGAGGATCTCGGTGGGCTTCTTCGTTCGTGGGGCTGTCGTTGGGTCGCCCGCATAGGGTACCCACACTGCGACGATGAGCGGACCACCTATGTGCGACACGAGTCTGCTCCGGATCGTCCGGTTCGAGTCCGATTTGGACACCGTGGTCCGTGGGAGGACCGGCTATCGGACACGCTAAACAGCGCCGCAAGTGGCCGATTGCTAGTCGCTTATCCGGTCAGCAGGAAGCCGTCACCGTCACTGCAACAGGGACTGCACGGCGTTCCACAGATCAAACTGCTTACCGCCCGCGAGGAGCGCGCCGGCTTTCTTGTGCCGGTAGTTGATCGCGCCAGGCATGCCTGTGCCAAGAAACCGGACACTGCCGACCAGGTGGCCATCATCGGCGCTCGTCACCTTCGAGTCCGAGGGAGATCCGAGCGGTGGGCCTTCGTAGATGACCAGATAACGGTGACCCGTATCGGTCTCAACCTCGAATTGCTGTAGATGGTCGAGGTCGGCGTCGCCTATGCCGACGCGAGCCTTCCGGAAGCTCTGGGACCTTGAAGTTCGGCGTCGGCGAGCCGCTCTGGACCGGAGGCGTTCAGCCAGGTCGCATTCAGCTCTGAACATCACGCGGCACCCCGACCTCTCGTAGGGTGATGGGATGTCATCAGCACGCAGGGGCCCAGTAGAAGACGGTAGCCAGCCCTTCGATCCCAGCAGGGGTGGCTGAGCGTGGCCAGGCCATCCACTGGCGCAACTCCTCGCCACGCCATCCAGACGACCTGCTCTGCTAGACGTTCGTGCCGTGGCGGCAACGTTGACGCCGTACGTCCCGTGGCGCCAGCGTGAACGCCGTACGTCTCGGATGGGCACCGACTACCGATGAGTGGCAGGCATTCGGTGCCGTCGGAACGCTCGTCGTTGCTGTGGTCGCTGCGATTTACGCTGGTCAGCAGGTCCGAGAAGCGCGCCGAAGCCGCGATGAGCAGACTCGTCCGTACGTCGCCGTGTACCTCGAGGTCCTTCGCGAAGTGGAGATGTCGATGCTGCAGCTCGTGTTCAAGAATTTCGGAACTACAACAGCGCGGGATATCACCGTTACCGTCGATCAGCCTATGCGGCGAGCATGGGGGCGCGCCTCGTCCCCGGAGGAGTTGAAGCTATTCGATCGCCTACCTGCGCTTGTGCCGGGGCAGACTTGGGAGACCTTGTTCGATTGGGGGCCAGATCGATTCAAGGCCGGACTGAACGAGGTGTACAAGATCACTGTGCACTCGCATGACTCCAGCGGTAAGAAACTGCCAGACGAGACCTTTGTGATCGACTGGAATACGCTAGTGCCGACCCGAAACGTAGGAGTCAAGACCACACACCACGTCGGGAAATCCCTGTCCGCGATTGAACGGACGATGCAGCAGTGGACGGAGGGACTCTCGGGTCTCCGTGTCTTCACGCGGTCCGGCGAAGAAAAAGACCGTGCCGATCTGGAGTGGTACGAGCAGCGCGTGGCGAAGCCCGAGGCCGACGCAACCAACTGGCAGGCCGAAGACGATGACCAAGCGAGGCCCTCAGTCGTGGAACAGGTCAACGAGATCACTGAGAACTGGGTAGTCAGTCAGCAGGCTGGTCAGGAGGGCAACTTGTCGCCTACAGCTGAGCCCGATCCGGACGGCACCGGGAACCCCTAACTTCCGCCTAGGGTTGGCTACGTATTTTAAGTCTATGAGGGTCAGGTCAGTATGCTCGCGCGGGCAGATTAGCCGGGAGAGCATCGTCACCGGATTGGGTCGTGATGCCGTTCGATCGCTACGCTATTCCTGTGCAGTCATCTGGTTCGCGCTTCCTCGCTTGGGTAAGTCGTCGACGGTTCGTGCTGCTTGGCGTGCTGACCCTGGCCATGGGTATTGGGTTCGCAGCGCTGATCGCGTTCTTGGCATCGACGAAGACGCCTCCGTCGGGTTCGCAGAGCGCCGTCTTCGTGGGCATCTCGGGTCTCTTCCAGGTAGCATCGGCATTTCTGTTCTCAAGAGGGCAACCGAGTACTGATGCCCTTGAGCTGCAACTCCGGCACCATAGGCGAATCGCTGGCCAGTTACGTCAGGCGACGCAGATCGCTGAGGCCGCAGTGGAGGACGGTACCGCGCCCACGACGAAGCGATCCGTAGGGGAGCTGAGCTGGCGTCTCTCTGGCCTCGAGGATGAGCACGATGACGTCGCGGCGGCCTGGTACAGCTTGAACAAAATGAGGTTGGAGCCTCGGGAGGACGACAACGATGAGTGACGACGAGGGGATCCGGGCGAAGGTGGCGCAGCTTCTCAATAGCACGGACCTAGCGCTGAACAAGGGTGCGACGCACGGTGTCGAGGTTGGTATGAAGTTCGCCATTCTGGATCCGATCGGGCGCGACATTGAGGATCCAGAGACCCACGAGGTCATCGGGTCCGTGGACATCGCGAAGACAGTCCTCAAGATCGTCCGCGTCGAGCCGGGACTGTCTGTCGCGAGAACCTTCCGGTCACGTCAGTCCGGTCTAGGGCTGGGCGCGCTTGCGGGCATCACGGGCACGAAAGAAGAGACGTTGCGGTCGGACGAGCGGCGCCTGCAGCAGATGCTCGACCCGAAGGATTCAAAGGTGAAGGTGGGAGACACCGCAGTGCAGTATTCGGGTGAATTCGGGGGGCTCGTTCTCGACTTCTGATCAGTCTGCGCGAGAAAGGTCAACGTTTCTGACAGGCCTTGCTGCCCAGGTCGAGCGGGAAGCTGAAATCGGCATCACGAGCATCACTTGCCTAGCGTTCCTCCCAGGATCCCGAGGCCCGAGCTGGGTCGAACGCCTAGTGTCCGCCATAGAGCCTCCGGCGCCAGATTGTGCCCGGACGGCATTTGCCGTACGCACCACCCTGTAGACCAATCTGTGATGCTGTCGCACAAGACGATCGTTGACCGAGCGCGACTGCTCACAGGGCCGGTAGTCGTGTTCAACAGACCGCGCGCTGCTCGCGACCATGAATTGTTACGTCCGCTTATCGGTACCGTCCGAGTATGTCGAACAACCAGCCCTGGTCGTGGTCAGTCCCGCTGCGGTCGCAGAGGTGGGTCGACATGGTGAAGCCAGCGAAGCTGAACCTGACCCACGCCGTGTCCTCGCCGCCTGTCGTTACTATCCGATCGGCGGTCTACAACGCTGCGCTGAACGCCGGACGCCAGGAGGTTCTTGCAACCGCACTCAAGCCAACTCTCGGCTCACCCAAGCTGCCCATCGGAGCCGGTTCGCAGTGGACGATGGGCAGCTTTTTCGAGGCGCTGCGTGCAAGCACGCGCATCTCGCTCCCCGACATCGCACAGCTCCGGCGAGCTGCCCTACCGCCCAACATCGCTGACGCTGACATCGCGTACGACCTCAAAGCATGGAGCCTCTGGATGCAGGAGGGCCTTCCGATCGCGTGGGTGCCTGACCGGCGAACACTCGAGCTAGTCGCTGCTGCTGAAACACCGGCCCAGCGCCGGGCTGTTTACGGTCGACGTTGGATGAACGTCCTCAACGCGTGCGAGGACCTCCTCAGCGACGTCACCTCAAGTGAGATGAACAATTTCGTTCAGCCCACTCGACGCGCGATCGACGGCATCAGGAACGGCTACGCCGACCTCGGACAGTCCTATGCCGCCAGCATCCTCGACACCATCGTGCAGAAGACCTACACCCAGAAGGAGCAGCGTCGCTGGGTCCACAAGCCTGGCGCCGACGACCAACCAGGCGGGTTCCGGAACTTCTTCCACCTCACACAACTACAAAGCATCTACGAAAGCTTTTGGGACGGTCCCGTCCCATCGAATTTCAACCGACACGGAAGCGCTCACGCCGTGGGGCGTGGGCGGCAGTACTCTCGGATGAACGCTGTTCTCGGCGTCGCGCACGTCGCCAGCGTGATCGGGAAAAACGAAGCCGAAGCACGGATCCTCCATAGGACGGCGTAAGCATTTCGTGGCTGGCGCTGCTGGCGGCGTCTGGCTGTCGCTAACACGGCCCCACCCCCTCTCACTGCTAAGCGGATACGGCCACCAAGCGCCGCAGGAGGCGGGTAGGGGCGGCGGTCAGCGGACTCCCGACGGCGCGGTCGCTGGCGCTCAGGATCAACCATCACTCCTACGTGCCCACGGACCCCATCCGCGACGATTGATGAGTCGCGATGCATCGGCGGAGCATCCTGCAAGGGGACCGTCGGGTGATGTCGCTTGCCTATCCGCGTCGGATCCGTCCGAGTCGCGAGATGATCGCCAGACATCGACGTAGGCTTCGACAATGCTCGTGCCTCACGCTATGACTCTGGCGGCTACATCAGCCAGCGATCGGCTCACACCCACCTTGGCAGTTGCCGCTGTGCTCATTTCCCTGCTCTCGGTTGTAGTACCGGCGGCGACTGGTTCGCAGCAGCGGAAGCGAGATGATCGGGCTAAGAGGGCGGAAATGTACCTGGAACTGGTACAGCATGTTGAGCACTTTGGGCTGTGGGTGGTCGATGAGGCTTATGACCGTACTGAGACTGACGACCCGGACTACATCGATGGACCACCGCGCAGAAACACGGACCGTCCGCCGCGACCGATCCGAGTGAGGATACGAGCTATCGTGAGCGCCTATGGGTCGGAAGGAGTGATTGCAGCGCATCGCGTCTGGGCGCAGTCGCTCGATGTCTTTGAAGCTCAGCTCGACTATGCAGACTTCATTGAGCACAACGAGGGTCGCTACAGCGCGGACGAGAACGAGATTAAGCACGCCCGCGATGACGAAGTTCAGTCCCGGCACGTCCTAGTGAGTACGGTCAACATGGAACTTCGCCACGAATCGTGGGGGGCGAGGTACTGGATTTCGACCGTCGGCGAACTTTGGGTGGTTCTGACCGGCCGAAAAGCGAGCGGATGACTGGCTGTTGACCACCAGAGGCTTCACCTATTCGACTTTCGACGTCGTCTCACTCGAGTCGATCTCGGTTGGCGATCGGCTGACGGGACAACGGCCGAGTACAAGTGGGGGGCGGCGAACGCATCGACTCTGCGTTGGCCGGATACTCGGCCCGGTGACCATTGAGTTGTTCGTCGTGGCCGTCATCGCAGCGGCACGGGCGTCACGTCGTGCGTGCCTCTGCTCGCCGCTGCGGTCGCCGCCGCCGCGGCTAAATCAGTTCTCTTCGTGTTGGGGCCGCGTGCTGCTCGAAATCAGCAACGTACGCAGCGGGTTGAGCCAGCGGAGCGCGACCGCTGGCGCGGTGCGCCGGTCCCTGCTGGTGGGGCCCACCTCCAGTCCGTCACGCGTCGCGCGCGATGAGCTGCTCGTGTTGTAGCTGCAGTCGACGTCCGCATCGCTGTGCAACGCGCTCACTGTGGGTGACGATCACGAACTTGGTTCCTGCTTGCTGCAGCCGATCGAAGAGGGCGAGCACGTCGTCTTCGGTCGTCTCGTCCAGTGCGCCGGTGGGCTCGTCGGCGAGGACGACGGCGGGGCGCTTCGCGATGGCTCGAGCGATCGCGACGCGCTGCGCTTCTCCTC
Organism: Curtobacterium sp. MCLR17_042; assembly: GCF_003234695.1. Taxonomy (NCBI): domain Bacteria; kingdom Bacillati; phylum Actinomycetota; class Actinomycetes; order Micrococcales; family Microbacteriaceae; genus Curtobacterium; species Curtobacterium sp. MCLR17_042. Next base: position 84,832 of record NZ_QKTD01000010.1, on the reverse strand, counting down.
CTGACAGTCGTCGTGGGCGCTTGCCAGCGAGGTGGCTGATGCCGACCGCCTCGAGAGCCTCATGTGCTCGGGCGGCGGAGTCAGCGCGAGCAGGAACGCCGAGCCGGACGTTGTTGAGCACGCTGCGGTCGCCGAGGAGGCTGTGGTCTTGGGTGACGATGCCGATGTGTCGGAGTCGGTGCGCCGCCATCCTGCGTGGGGTGCGCTCGAGCACGTGCCCGTCGTGCTCGTATGTCCCGCCGAAGTCGGTGTCGAGGCCGGCGAGGATCCGGAGCAGCGTGCTCTTGCCGGATCCGCTGCGCCCGGTGACCGAGACCGAGCGATCGTCTTCGCGAAGGTCGAAGTCGAGTCGGTCGAACAGCGCTCGGGTCGATCCATCGGGCTCGGTGATGGTCTTCGAGACGTCGCGCAGCACGATCATCGTGGGGTACCTCTTCGGCGTTGGGTGGCCAGTTCGATGCGGACGGCTCGTCGACCGAGTACGCCGTCCGCCACGCACCAGAGGAGCAGGGCGGTGCCGGCGCCGAGTCGAGCCGTCGCACTGTCGTTGGGGAGTAGCGCGCTGATCGCGAGGAACAGCCCGAGCGCGGCGGTGTACTCGGTCAGACGGCTGGCGCGGAACCGTCGGTTCGTGGCATCCGGGCTCCTCCCGAGGAGATGGTGCACCCGCGCCACTGGCGCTCGACGGTGATGCAGGAGCCGGTGGAGGAACGCCGTGATGATGCCCACGCCCGCGGTGAGGACGACGAGCAGCGCGGTGACGAGCACCAGGTTGTCCTGGATGAGCTGGCGGACGAGGGAGAGCTGCACGAGGTAGGTCGGAACTCCGAGCAACGTGTACGACCGGAAGCCGGTGTCGTCTCCGATCGCGTCGAGACGCGCGACGACGTCCCCGAAATCCAGGCTGTGATCGACGGCGAGATCGGCGTTGAGCACCTGGAACACCAGGCGTCCGAACAGCTCGGGATCCAGTCTGTCGAGTGCTGCTCGGTCGAGTCCGGCGAGTGTCGGTGGGTAGGGCACGATGGCGGTGTCGTCGAGGTAGTGGTTCGCTTCACCGCGGAAGTACATGGCGCTGTTCGGTTCGAGGAATCCGACGACCTCGAGCTCCTGCTCCTGCAGGATGACCGCTCCGGTGAGTCGCTCTCCGAGCTCGTACACGCCGCGGTACTCGTTGCCGAGCAGCACTGGGATCCGGCCGGATCCCCAGTCGACGGCGTTCCACTCGATCGGCACGCCGTCCTGCACGGAGAGCCCCGCAAACTCGTACGCGGTCTCGTTGAGCTGGATGGACTTGATGTCCTGAACGGTCCTGCCGGACTCGTCCTGGTACTTCCCCTTGAGCGTGTACTCGGTGCCGTAACCGATGTCGAAGCGGTCGTCGCCGCGGAAGTCCTGGACGGTCACGGGTTGGTCGTACGAGGAGATGAAGTCGAATCCGGGCTCGTCATCGATGCGGTCGGCGAACGAGGCGACTGCGTCGACCGCGTGCTGGTCTCGCCGGATCGCTTCGAAAGCATCCGGGCCGAGATCGTCGACCACCGTGTAGAGGTCGACATCCGCATCAGCGGACAGGCCCTGGGCCACCGCCCGCGATGTGGACTGGGTGAACGACGCCACGTTGTACCAGCAGAGTGCGAGCAGCACAAGCAGGACGATCTTGGCGACGATGATCGTCCAGTTGGACCGGAGGTCGTTCAGCAGTTCCATCGTCGGGTTCCCTGCAAGAACGAAGCGACGGAGACAGCGAGCACGACGGTTCCGACCGCGACGACTGCGGTGGTGACGTCGAGGTCGAGGATGGTGGTCTGCTTGACGACCGCCGCGCCCGTGAGGGCGGTCGTACAGGCGGCGGTGCCGATCACTGCGACTCTGACGGCCGCGCTGCGAAGGGTGTTCAGCGGTCGGATCCCGGTGGTGAAGCGGACGGCGGCGGCGCGGAGTTCCCATCGTCCGGCCTGAAGACCTGCGACCACGGCGATGAGCATGATGACGAGCGCCCCGAGCGCGACCAGGACCGGCGACACGGCGTCGACGTTCGTCCTGCGGTTCGTGCCGTCGTCGATGATCTCGATGCTCCTGCCGGGGAACTGCGCGCTGTAGTTGTGGGCGCTGCTCGGGCCGTCCAGGAGGAGCCGCTGTGGTGACGCTGAAAACCGCGACGGATCAGCGAGGACCACTTCGTCGGACAGCAGACTGTCGGCCCGGACGCCGAGTCGCCCCACCACGTTGTAGGTCTTGCCATCGACGGTGATGTCCCCGTCGCGGACGGCAACGTCAGCGCCGGCGAGGGCTTCGCCGGGGCGCCCGGTCAGTGCGTGCCCGTCGTGCAGTGGGACGTCTGTCCACCGTCCGGACAGGATCGCAACGGCGCGGACGTCACCGTCCAGACCCACGAACACCTTCGTCCCCGGTTCGAACGCGCTCCGCGCACGCTCGAGCTCGTCGAGTGTCGCGGTCACCCACGCGCTCTGGCCCGTACGGAGGTCGTTGCCTTCCGCGGCGATGACACGCCGGCGAGCGTCGAACACCCCGATCAAGACCGTCAACAGCATTGCCAACAGGAGCAGGCCCGCGATTGCCGTGATCTGTTGCTTCGTCACGTCTTCTCCTCACGCAGCAGCAGGTGTGCTGACGGTAGCCGTTAACATGTCAGACGTAGAACGATCTGTCGAGCGGGCGTAAACTCCGTCGCAACCGTCCTGCGGACGCATGATCGCGGATCTGCAGCGCGACCACGGACGGACGGGAGGCCCGGTGCCAGCTGGCACCGGGCCTCCAGTCCGTCATCCGCCCGTGACGGGTGACCGCTCAGGCGGGCTCAGGCACGCGCGCGGCGTCGCCGGCTCCGCAGTGTCCACACGAGGCCACCGGCCGCGAGCAGCGCCGCCGCCAACAGCCCGAGGGGGAGCAGGTTCGCGCCCGTCCAGGCCAGTGCGCCGCCCGGGTCGCTGCCCGCATCCGCGCCGCCGTTGCCCGGCGCTGCCGCACCCGGTGCAGCGGATCCGCTGTCACCCGGCGTCGGAGCGCCGCTGCCCGGCGTGCCCGCACCCGGCGACGTGGTCGGCGCCGGAGCAGCCGCAGCCACCACGGTGAAGGCGGCCCGAGCCAGGGCCACACCGCCGACCGATGCGGTGACGGTCACCCGACCGGACGCGGTGCCCGGCACCCGCAGGTCGGTCGAGAACGCACCACTCGCGTCGGTGTGCGCGGTGGCACCACCGATGCGTGGCGCGGTCGCCAGCGCCACGTCGGTGTCCGCCGGGAACCCGGTGCCGGTCACGGTCTGCGTGTTGCCCGCGTCCACCCGAGGCGACTCGACCCGCAGGACCGGGGTCGCCGCCGCCTTGCTGCTGAAGGCGACGACCGTTCGCTTCGTCACGGACCGTTCGCCGACCGGCACGCTGATGGTGCGGGTGTCGGCGTCGTACGTCCAGGCGGTGTCCGCGATCACCCGGCCGTCGATGGTGACGGTGCGGGGGCGGTCCGCGTTCGTGAACGTCGCCGTCCACGATCGGTCCTGCACCTGGCCGGCGAAGGAGCCGTCGGCGGGGGCGATGGCGAGCGAGCCGCCGGTCGCCTGCTGCGTGTAGCGGACGGCGGTGGAGGCGCTGCCCACCGTGGCCTTCGCGGACGCTGTGGCCGTGGTCATCGCGCTCGACTTCGCGGCGCCGTCCGCGGCGCTGTCCTCGCCGGCGTCTTCGTGCAGGTCGAACGAGCCGTTCGCGCCGGTCGCCACCGTCAGGGTGACGGCGTCGAGCGGTGCGGCGTCGTTCTTGACCTGCTCCGTCCGGGTGGGGACGATGCCGCCGCTCTTCACGAACACGGGCATGCTGTTCAGGTCGGTCGTCACGTCGGCGGTGGTGCCTCCGGCGTACGTCTTGCCGGTGAACCAGTCCGTCCACGAGCTGCCGGCCGGGAACCAGACGGAGCGGGTCGCCTTGCCGGAGTCGTCGTTCGCGGTGGTGACCGGGGCGACGAGGACGTCCGGGCCGTACAGGTACTCCGAGCCGGCCTGGGCGTAGGACTCCTGCGCCTCGGGGTACTGCACGTAGAGCGGCTGCAGGATCGGGGTGCCCGTCTCGGTCGCCTGGGCGGCGAGCGTGTAGGTCAGGGGGACCAGGGCCTCGCGGAGGTTCAGGAACCGCTTCGCCGATGCCTCGGCAGCGGCCGGGTACTGCCACGGCAGTCGGTCGCTGTGGTTGCTGTGCAGGCGGTCGATCGGCTGGAAGGTGCCGAGCTGCACCCAGCGGGCGTAGAGGTCCTCGGGTAGCTGGGTCGTGCCCTCTTCGGCGCCCTCGATGCCGTACTGCGCACCGTTGTGGCCACCGATGTCGTGGCTGACCGAGGCCAGACCGGTCGCGGCGGACTCACCGGGGGTGTAGCCGACCTCGGCGAGCAGCATGTCCCACGACGACGTGGTGTCGCCGGTGAAGTGCACGGTCGTGCGCTTGTCCGCCCACGGGCCGGTCGGGACCGCCTGCGGATTGCCGTAGCCACCGGCCGTCAGCGAGCCGTACGCCCGCGAGAACGCGAGCCCGCGGCCGCCGAGCGCCTGGTCCGTGTACTTCGCGTACTGCTGGTTGATGAACGCGTCGGGGGTGACGCCGTTCGCGGAGTACTTCGAGTTCTCGCTGCAGCACCAGTCGAGCCACCACATGTCGACGCCCTTCGGCTGCAGCGAGGTGTGCAGGTCGAAGTAGGCCTTGAGCTGGTCGGGGTCGGACCAGTCGAACAGGTACCGGTCGCCGTCGCCCTTGGTGAGCTTGCCCTTCGCGGTGGCCTGGGCCTTCGCGAACTGCGGGTCCTGGCTCGAGATCGACGGGTGGATGTTGAGGGTGTTGTGGATGCCCTCGGCGTGCCAGTCGGCCAGCAGGCCGGTCATGTCCGGGATCCGGGACGGGTCGACCGACCAGCCGTTCCACTTGCTGTCGCCCTGGTTCGTGGGGCTGCCGATCTTGTAGTCGGTGTCGATCGCCATGACGTCGACGGGGACGCCTTCGTCCTCGAACTGCTTCGCGATCGCCAGGTAGTCGGCCTGCGAGCGGTCGTAGTACTCGGAGTACCAGACGCCGTACGCCCAGCGGGGGAGCAGCTTCGTCGGACCGGTCAGGACGGCGAGCTCCTCGAGCGCGTGGCGGTAGTCCGAGCCGTACCCGAAGACGTAGCCGTCCTGGTAGCGCTCGCCGCCGTGGTCGCCGGCGGGGGTGACGGCGTCGGTCGCCTGGTCGTACAGCGCCGAGGCGCTGTCGTCGAGGAGCGACCAGCCGTCCTGGTAGAGCAGACCCGGGTTCGTCTTCACCGATCCGTTGGCGGTGTCGAGGTCGCGTCGGTACCCGCCGAGCGGTGCATGTGCGGCGAGGACCGGCGACGCGGTGTCGACCACGGCGACGGTGTCGAAGTTCACGTTGCAGTTGTTCGCCACGGTCGGGCACCCGATCACGACGTTGTTCGTGCCGGCGGCCAGGTGCACCGGCACGGTGGCGGTGTTCCAGTAGTCCCAGCCGCTCGTCTTCGGGAGCGGTGCAGCGGTCGACTGCTGACCGGTCGGGGCCGCGGTGAGTGTCGGCGCCCCGGCGGAGCCGTTGGCGTAGCGGACCTGCAGGGCGTAGTCGCCCGCGGCCGGCACCCCGGTGACGTGGGTCGTCAGCTGCGCCCCGGCACGCTCGAACCCGGCGACGAAGCCGTCCCCGGCGAAGCCGTTGTGGTTCGTGGCGGTCGTCGCCGGAGCGGTGCGTGCCGAGTCCTCGGCCTGGCACACGGTGCCGAACGCGCAGTCCTCGCCGGTGACCGTGGTGGACGGTGCCGGGTAGGCGTCGCCGGTGCTGACCAGGGCCAGGCTGTCGACGTTCACCCGGCCGGAGTCGTCCGCGGTGCGTTCGATGCGCACGCGGTGCTCGCCCGCCGTCAGGTCGAGCGTCGTGGCGGCGGTGGTCTTCCAGTCGTCCCAGTTCGCGCCGGGTGCGAGCCGGATCGTCTTCGCGGTACCGCCGTCGACCCTCACGCTGAGGGTGCGGGTGACGACCTGGCCGTCGCCGCCCTGAGAGTTCGCGTAGCGCAGGGCGAGGTCGTACGAGCCGGTACGTGCCGCCGTGGTCGTGAAGGTCATCGCGTTGCCGACGGACTCGAAGCCCGCGGCGAACCCGGCTCCGGTGAAGCCCGCGTGGTCCGTCGCGAGGGACAGGCCGGTGAGTCCGAGCGCCTCGGCCTCGCAGAGCGACCCGATCGTGCACGAGGGGGTGGGTGTCGACACCCACGGCGTGCCGGTGACCCGCTGCCCGGACGCCGTGGTCACGGTGGTCTGCAGGGTGTCCTGCGTGAAGGCCCCCGAGCCCTCCTTGTACCGGACGGTCATCGTGCCCGTGTCGAGGGTCAGCCAGCCGTCCCGCTCGGTCTTCGTGAACGTCGTCGGTGCGAAGTCGTCGCGGCCGATGACGTTGAAGGTGCTGCCGTCGGTGAACTGCGAGTCACCGGCGTACTCGGTGCGGATCAGGGTGGGGGAGAGCACCTCGAACCGGGCCTGGCCCGAGACGACGGTGCGGTCAGCGGCCGGGTCCGCGGCGGCCGGGATCGCGGCGATCCCGAGCATGCCGAGGGCGGTCGCAGCGACGATGCCCGACGACAGCGCACGGCGCAGCCCTCGGGATCGGAAGGAGATGGGGCGCAAGTGAGTGCTCCTCGTGGACGTCGTCGTCCATCGGGCCGTGCAACGGCCGTGACCTGCGGGCCGTCCCTGCGGCGGCCCGTTTACAACGCTGTAAACCATACGACCCGGAGGGCTCCCGAGGAAGGGGCCGCTGGGCGTCGGCTCGTTTCGCGGCTTCCGCCGCGATCGTGAGCGGCGTGGTCGCGTCGTCCGTGGCCCTGGACTCGAGACGCTGACGGACTGGAGGCACGGTGCCAGCTGGCACCGTGCCTCCTGTCCGGCAGTCACCCCGCTGGCGCGGGGCGCCGGTACCGGCTGGTCATGTCGAGAAGCCGCGACTCCGCGTCGGAGTCACTCGGTGTGACGGCGCCGGCGACGCAGCACCAGGGTCCCGGCGCCGGCCATCAGGAGCAGTGTCGCGAGCAACGCCGGTCCGACAGGTGACTCCGCTCCGGTCGCGGCCAGCGTGCCCGTTGCCGCCGCCGGGATCGTCGCCGGGGTCGTCGGTGCGCCGGCGCCCTGCGCTGCTGGCGTCATGGTCGGCGTCGGCGTGGGCTCCGCGGTGGGCGTCGCGGTCGGTCCTGGCACGGCCGCAGCGATCAGCGGGCTCTCGGTCATCGCCGCGCCGGTCAGGCAGTGCTTGAGCTCGGTCTCCTTGACCCAGTGCGACCCTGCGGCGACTGCGCGGCATCCGGAGGCGAACGCGATCTCCCGCTCGTTGTAGAGCATGCGCACGAGCGGCGTGTAGGTCGCTCCGGTAGCGGGGTCGATGCCCGCTCGCGACACGACGTCCCACTGCACGTTCGCCGCCATCGGCGTCACCTTCGAGCCTCGCCACGGGTTGGTGGCGTCGTCGTAGACGTCGGCGTCCGAGGTCGGAGCAGCGTTGTCGGGCGCGGCGACGGTGGATCCCGGCAGACGCAGTAGTGCCGCGAACGGGATGATCGTCTCGGCGTGCGCGAAGCGGAAGGTCGCGACCACGTCGCCGCCGGCGACGCGGGCGTCGATCGTGGCGAAGAAGTCGTCGAGCAGGGGCTCGGCGATCGAGTAGGTCTCGTCGTGCCCGGCGAGGCTCGGGCCCTTCTCGTAGAAGTCCTCGGCATCGAGCAGGTACGCGAACCACTCGGCATCCGCCGGCCGGCCAGCGAAGTACTGCGCGAAGTCGAACTGGTGCGGAGCGACGTTCTCCTGTTGCATGTCGGCCGCGATGATGTACAGGTTGTACAGCGACATCGCCGCATCGACGGTGCTCTTGATCGACTTCTTCGGATCGCCGCAGGCATCGGGATCGGCCTTGGTGTCGGCACCGGGCGCACACGCCACCGCTCCGCCCTTGGAACCGTCGGCGGTGTTGTACCAGGTGTGCGCCTTGTCCGTGCCGATCGCGGCGATGAACCCGGGCGTGAAGATGCCGGAGAGCAGGTCCTTCGCCGCTTCGACGGATCGCGGCTTCGCCTCGATGTACTGCAAGGCCGCCGCGATCGTGCCGCCGTCACCGGTCTGTGCGGCGACGTAGTCCTCGTACGCCTGGGCGCGCTGGCGCTCGGGCGACCCTTCGGCCTTGTCGGTGCCGTCCGGGTTCTCGACCTCGTGGAAGTAGAGCAGGTCAGGGCGCGGTTCGAGCTTGACGCCCGGAGCCCCGAAGCCCCGCAAGAAGTTCTCGCCCGACTCCGTGGCGCGAGACTCACCCGAGGTCTCGGCGACGACACGCCCGCCCGTCTTCGCCGCAGCTGCGAACAGCTGCTTGTTGCGCTGCGCGGCTCGTGCTCCGATGCCCTGGTGCTGGGTGGCGCCCTGACCGGTGAGCATGCCGTAGCCGTTCGCGACGTTCGCCGCGGTGATGGCGTCGAGGTTCGCGGAGAACTCCTTCCCGATCTCCGGCGTCAGGAACCCGTCCTCGGCCTGCGCGGTCGCGGCGAGACGGTGCAGCAGCGCGTCGTACTTGTACGCGGAGAGTCCCCGGGATCCGTGTCGAGCGACCGACTCCGTGGCGACGGGTGCGTAGCCCGTCGGCGCCGGCGAGTAGGCGTCGATGTCCGACTGACTGGGGGCGATGTAGGGCTGCTTGCTGCTGTAGGAGCTGGCCTCGTCGGCGTGCGCCGGTGTCGCGAACACCAGCGAGGCGAGGGCGGCGACGGCAACGCAGGACAGTGCGGTGCGGGTGTTCATGGGTCCTCCGGTATCGGGACCCTCGGGCAGCGGTCCGACAAGCAGAGGTAGCGGCAGCGGGTGAACAGCCCTTGACCTGGGGGTGACCGGACGGTGCTGCCGGGTACGGCGGCGCGCGTGGGACGCCGTGACAGGAGCGCAGGCCCGGGACGCGTGCCGCTGACGGACTGGAGGCCCGGTGCCAGCTGGCACCGGGCCTCCAGTCCGTCAGTTGCGGGCCACCGAGACCTGCCTAGCTGTGCCCGGATCGTCGGGTCAGCTTCGAGCTGACGACGCCGTAGAGCAGCCAGGCGACGACCACGACGAGTGCGACCGTGCCGTACATCGCCGGCAGGGCGCCCTGCACCAAGAACGGCACGAGCAAGAGACTGACCAGGCCGAGGACGGCCAAGGTGATCTTGTAGCTGCGAGGAGACATCAGACCTTCCTGACTTGCACTGGCCGGCGCCCTTGTCGAGGACGAACGGGTTCCACCCCGAGAGCGGGGTTCCGGAGAGCCCGTATCCATCATCGGATGGTGACGACGAGCTTGCCTGACCGGGTCCCGTCCTCCATGTCGCGGTGGGCCTGCACGATCTCCTCGAGCGGATACACCTTCGCGATCGGGACCTGCACGGTGCCGGCTGCGACGGTGTCGAGGTACGTCTGCAGCACCGATGCCGGCAGGTCGCTCGCTTCGCCGGAGTACGCGGTGAGGCGCACCCCGTTGGGGATCACCGCCATCGGGTAGAAGTCGGGGATGGTCCAGACGTCGGAGAGCATCCCGCTGAACGACACGGTGCCGTGGACGGCTGTCGCCCGGAGCGTGTCGGGCAGCGTGTCGGTGCCGATCAACTCGACCGCTCCGTTGACGCCGTCCGGCACGATTCGACGGACCGCGTCGGCGATCCGGCCCGAGTCCACCACGACGTGGTCCGCACCAGTGGCGTGCAGTCGCTCGGTGCGGTCCGGGTTGCGCGTGGTGGCGATGACGGTCATGCCCTGCTGCTTCGCCAGCACGATGCACGCCAGGCCGATCGACGACGTGCCACCGCGGATCAGGATCGTGTCGCCCCGGCGGGCACCGACGCCCACGGTGAGCGACCCGTGTGCGGTCTGCAGCATCTCGGGGACGGCGCCGAGCACGGACCAGTCGAGGCCGCTCCGGAACGGCACGACGCTGCTGGCCGGAACGACGGTGTACTCGGCGTAGCCCCCGTCGAAGTCGCGACCCATCCCGCCCATCAGCCCGGCTACTTGGGTACCGGCGGGGAACTCTCCACCTGGGGCTGCCTCCACGGTCCCGACGGCTTCGATCCCGGGCACCCGTGGGAAGGTCCCGAAATGGCCCATGCCGCGGCGGAAGTGCAGCTCGGACCGGTTGAGCCCGAACGCTTCTACACGGATCAGCACCTGGCCCGGGCCTGGGATCGGGATCGGCAGCTCACGGAGGTGCAAGACGTCGGGGCCACCGGGTGCGTCGATCACGACGGCCCGCATGGTGGCCGTCATCGCCTTGCCTCCAACGTCGACTGCAGGCGCTCGAGTGCCGCGATGCCGTCTGCGATCGCCGCGGCATCGGCGTCCGAGAGCACGGCGTCCAGCGCTTGGTCGAACCGCTCGTCCGCGAGGGCGAAGGCGTCTCTCCCCTGGGGCGAGAGCACACTGCGGACGCTGCGCCGATCGTCCGGGTCCGTCGAACGCTCGAGGAAGCCATCGGCGGCGAGCCGGTCCAGCAAGCGACTGGCTGCAGCGATCGACGTCCCGACGCCGGTCGCGACGTCCTGCACCCGGGCGCCCGATGAGGCTGCCTGGACGATCCGCAACACTTCCAGTCGGGCCAGGCTCAGCACACCCTCGCCCCGCATCCGCTTCTCGACCGCGTTCCACACGTCGGTCTCGTGCCGCACCAGCACGGCGAAGTACTCGTGCAGACGCGCCACTCGCCCGGTCCGGTCATCCTGGGCGTCGATTCCAGGGAGGGGGGCGAGGTCCATGCTCATGTTTCGACTCTACGGCATCTACTTGCTATGTAAAGTAGTTGTCCATGACCACAGACATGCGCACGTCCTTCCTGCGATTCGTCGACTTCATCAACAGCGCCGACCCGTCCATCGGTGAGACGGTCATCGCACCGGAAGCGGCGTTCTTGACGCCGTTCTCGCCCGAGCCGCTGCGCGGGCTGCCGGGGTACCTGCAGATCCTGACGATCATGCGGGGCGCGTTCTCTGACATCCAGTGGAGCATCGACCGGATCGTCGTCGAGGGCGACACGGTCGCAGCACGTTTCGAACTCCGCGGCACGCACGACGGCGAGTTCCTCGGTGTCCCCGCTACGGGGAGGACGGTGGTCGCGAACGCGAGCAACTTCTACCGTTTCGACGAGGGACTGATCGTCGACGAGGTCGGCCAGCCTGACGTGCTCAGCATCCTCGGGCAGATCGGGGCGCTCCCGCCGGCACTCGGCTGAACGGTCACCGTTGAACGCCCTCGAGGACCCACCCGTTGTCGCAGATGCGCATCGGGGGAGTGAGTGACCTGGAACCGTGGATGCTGCTCGGGTTCGGCGAGGACGTGCCCCGATCGCTACGGTGATGCGCGCGCAGCCTCGGGCGGCAGCGGCGTCCGTTGGCAAGGTGCATGGATGCAGACCGAGGACGCTTGGCAGATCGCCACCCGAGCTCCGTCACCGACGCTGTTCGCGGGGGAGTTCGCCGAGTTCTCCAGTCGAGACTGCACCGCGGTCGAGTGATCGGGCGTGACCCGCGGTCGTCGTCGAGGAGGTCCGGAGCGCAGCCGGCGGCGGACTGGGTGTGGCCGCCACATCCCCGGCACGGACGTCACTTCGCCAGCGCGCGCGGATCGCGGAGAGTCGAGAGTTAGATGGGCGCATGCTCTCTCGCGTTCCGCCTCGTGTGTTCGGCCTTGCGTTCGGCCTCGGGGCTCTGGTCGCGGGGCTCGTGATGGCGCTCCTCGGTGCGGGCGTCCAGGACGTCGGACTCGTAGCGGGAGGGCTGGTCATCGCGGCGATGGGATTGCTGGCTGCGATCGTCGGCGCGATCGGCTTCGCACTCCACGGGTCCGCCCGATCCGAGCGTGACCGGACGAAGCGAACCTGAGTCGCTGACAGGCTCGTTCGGTGGTCGATCCGTTACCGAACGGCGATCGTCCTGAGTGGTGAGCACATCGCCACGACGACGGCGCCGGCGAACACGAGGGTCACCGCGAGCAGCGCGACGCCATCTCCAGCGACGGTCATGAGCGCGCCGCCACCCACTGCTCCTGCAGCCGCGAGAGTTCTGTTCGCGCTGCGCATCGTGCCGTTCATCCGACCGAGCAGCGCGTCGGGTGTAACGGTCTGGCGGAGACTCATCTCGTTCGCGTTCTCGCAGCCCGCTGCTGCGCCGTGCACGGCGAAGGCGACGAACAACACCGCGACGGTCGCCGGTGTTCCTGCGGCGCCGGTGCCCACCGTCGTGAGCGTGACGGCGGCCCAGGCGATCGGGTACGCGGCTCGAGCGGCGATGATCGTCCGGCCGGCGCCGAAGCGGGTGCCGAGGCGAGGCGCCGCGGTAGCGCCGAGGAGCATCGCGACACCGCTGACGGCGAGGATGCCCCCGTACACGGCCGCTGGGATCGCGAAGGTGCGGAGCGCGAGTGTCGCGAACACCGTCAGTCCGGCGGCGTTGGCGAGGAACCAGAGATGTGTCGACAGCGCCAGCGGTGCGAGCGTCGCATGACCGTACGTCCACCGCAGACCGTCGGCGATGTCCCTCCGCAACCGCGCACCCGCCGTGCGCGCTGGCGTCTGCTCGTCGACGCGGACGCGCGCGATGAGAACGGCGTCGACGAAGTAGCTCACCGCGTCGAGGGCGATCGCGACCGGCGCGGTCACGATGCTGACCAGGACACCTCCGAGAGCCGGCCCCACCGTCTGCGCTGCCGCATCACTCTGGTCGACCCGCGCGTTCGCCGCCAGGAGGAGCGGGCGAGGGACGATTCGAGGGAGCAGGGACTGCGTTGCGGCGAATCCGATGACGGACAGGATGCCGAACACGAACAACGCCGCCGCCGTCACCCAGAGGTTCAAGAGCCCGGTGAACCAGAGCACCGGGATCGCGCCCAGGCACACGCCACGACCCACACTCGCCCAGATCAGGAGTGGCTTGCGCCGGAATCGATCGACGTACGCGCCGACGATCAGCCCGAACAACGCGTACGGGAGGAACTGGGCAGCGTTCACCAGCCCCACCTCGAACGGGCTGGCGTGCAGCACGGTCACCACGAGAACCGGTACGGCGACCGCACTGACTGCGGATCCGAACGACGAGACGGTCGCAGCGGACCAGTACGGGCGGAACCCGGGCACTCCACGCAGCGTGGTCGCGTCCTCGCCCATGCGCCAACGCTGGCAGACCGCGACGCTGCGAGCAAGACAGTTCGCCCAAGACACTGTTCAAGCGTCGATGTCGGTCGGCTCGGCGACTTGTACGCGTCCCGGCAAACCCCGGACCGCTCTGTGCCAAGCCCAGGCGGCGGCGAGGAACACACCCGTGGCGATGAGCCAGAGCAGCCAGGGCGTGCGCGAGTCCAAGAGTCCGAGAGTGAGCGGGAACAGTGCCATGCCGATCGAGCTCGCGGTCTGGAACACCCCGATCGCTCGGCCGCGGATTCGAGGGTGTGGAGCTTCGGCCATGACCGCGTTGGCGGCCGGGAGGTAGATCATGTCCGCAGCTGCCAGCAGGATCGCGACCACGATGACGAAGGACCACGCCGCCAGCCCGTGCAGCGGAGGAAGAACGATGAGCGGTGCTGCGGTCGCGGCAGTCAAGACTGCGCCGAGCGCGATGAGCGTTCCACGCTGCTGACCAGCAACCCAGCGGGTCACGGAGGTCTGGAGCAACGCGCACAGGCCCGTAGCGACAGTGAACTGGACGGGCGCGACCGCTGGGGACATGCCCCACTGCTCGACGAACAGAACGCTGAACGCGACGTTCGGCAACACCATTGCGGGACCGATGAGGAACTGTCCGAGCGTGATGAGTCGCATCGACCGGTCGGCGATGAAGGAACGAAGTGACCCGGTCGTGTCCGCCCCTTCCGCATCGGCGAGGGCGGACGTCGGCGTGGATCGGTGCCCGGTGGGTTGCGTCGCGAACACGCCGGCCGCCACAACGCTGGTGACGACGTTGGCGAGGACCAGCCACCGCAACCCGTCTTGGTGGCCGTTCGCGAGGGTGACCGCGGCGATGATCGCGCCAGCGCCGAGCGCTGCGGCCTTCGTCGCTTCGAGGAACGCGAACCACCGCTCGAACGGGCGGCCTTCAGCGAGGTCGTGGACGTACGCGGTCCATGAGGTCCAGTAGAGCCGCTCGGAGCCGTTGGCCAGGAAGATCGCCGCGAAGATCATCATCGGATCGTGAGCGAACAGGTAGAGCGTGAAGCCCGCTGCTGAGAGGAGGTTGTTGAGGATCATCGACGCCTTCGCGCCGAATCGATCGGTGAGGACGCCACCGACCAGTCCGATCGGGAGGGCAACCAGTGTCGCGACGGTGGAGACGGCGCCGAGCACTGCAAGCGGCACGTCGGTGGTGATGGTGAAGTAGACGATCGTCAGTGGCAGCGTGAGGCCGGCGCCGATGGTGTCGGTCAAGACTGCGAAGGTGACGAAACGGTGTTCGCGCAAGCTCGCGAGTGAGGCCCGAAACCGGGCAGGGGTGAAGAGCATGGATGTGGTCCCGTGAAGTCGTCGCACCGCCGTCGCACGACGGCGCGGGCAAGCAGAAGCACGCGAGCAGGACGCTCGCGTCGGGGAGGGGCCGACCTTCGTGGTCAGCTCAGTACTGCGTTGCCATGACTCCGGGAGGGATCGGCCGCGGTCCGACGAGCTCGGGCGCAGGCTTGGTGGGGAACAGTCGACGAGGGGCACAGAACGGCATCGTTGCCACCCTTCGCCATCATCGGACCAGTTGAACGAACGCTAGCAGCGCTCAAGATGAGAGATCAACGTGAATAAGCAGCTGGCGATCGGTCAACGAGACGGCCGGTGGTCGGCCGGCCAAGCTCGCCGGTGTCTATCCGCGGAGCCGGTCCGCGGCATCCGACGCGGCATCGACCATGCGGCGGATGAACGCGGCGTGGTGCTCGAGCTCCGCTGCAGGCACCTGTTGCAGGGCGGCAGCGATCTCGGCGGTCGACCGCTCCGTGAACGCCCGCGCACGTTCCCGTGCCGCCGGTGTCGGACGGAGCGTCACCCGGCGCCGGTCGGTGTGCTCGCGGCTGCGTGCGAGCAGACCGGCCGCTTCCAAGCGGTTCAGCAGCACCGTCACGGAGCCGGAGGTCATACCGATCCGCTGCCCGAGCCGTGCGGGCGACAGCGGTTCCCCGGACGAGTCGGCCCAGAGCACCTGTCCGAGGGCGTTCGCATCTGTGGTCGGCAGGTCGAGCCAGGAGGACATCAGCTGGTTGAGCTCCGCGAACGCCACCGCCCATGTCTGGAGCGCCTCCATCACCTCGACCTGAGGCGCGTCCCACTCCATCCCGAACACGTCGTCCATCAGATTCCTTTACTGTGTAGTATCTTTACTGTAAAGCTCGCAACGGAGGAGCACCATGGCAAACCGCACCGCTGTCATCTCAGGAGCCAGTATCGCTGGACTCTCGACCGCCTACTGGCTCCGACGGACCGGATGGGACGTGACCGTCATCGAACGAGCCGCTGCGTTCCGTGACGGCGGACAGAACGTCGACGTCCGAGGCGTCGCGCGCGACGTGCTTCGCAGGATGGGCTTGTTCGACGCCGTGAAGGCACGGAACACCACCGAAACGGGCACCGTCCTCGTCGACGGGCGAGGGGCCGTCACCGCCGAACTGCCCTCCGACGGGGCCGGCGGTGCGACAGCGGAACTCGAGATCCTGCGCGGCGACCTCGCTCGGACGATCCTCGACAACCTGCCGGTCGGCGTCTCCTTCATCTACGGGGACACCGTGTCGGACGTCGCCGACGACGCTGCGGGAGTCACCGTGACGACCGCGAAGGGACAGCGCCTGAGCGCGGACCTGTTCGTCATCGCCGAAGGTGTGCGGTCCCGGACCCGTGCGATGGTCTTCGCCGAGGGCGACGTCGACCAGCGCGACCTCGACGTCACCATGGTGTTCGGGACCATCCCGCGGACCGACAACGATGACGACCGTTGGCGGTGGCACAACGCCGTTCGCGGACGCCAGGTCCACCTCCGACCCGACCCGTACGGCACCACCCGCGCGATCCTCGCCTACTCTCCCGGGGACAACGTCATCGGTCTGACTCGTGAGCAGACACTGGCGGCGGTGCGGCGCAGGTACGACGGAGTCGGGTGGGAGGCGCCGCGGGTCCTGGACGCGCTCGACACGTCCCCGGACGTCTACATCGACCAGCTCCAGCAGATCCGGATGCGGACCTGGCACCGCGGCCACGTCGTGATGGCCGGGGATGCCGGATGGTGCGTCACACCGATGGGCGGCGGCGGCGCCTCGCTCGCGCTCACCGCCGGGTACGTCCTGGCCGCGGAGCTCGCCGACGCGACACAGGACCAGGAGGCAGCGCTGACCGCGTACGAGAAGTGGATGCGTCCTCTGGTCGACGATGTGCAGGACCTCCCTCGCGGACTCAAGGCCCTGGCGTACCCGCAGTCCCGACTCGCGCTCGCGCTCCGCGGGCTCCTGAACAAGGTGTTGATGTCGCGGCCGCTTCGACCCGTCGCCATGAAGCTCACCCAGGTCGCCGAGACCGATCGGGAGTTGCCGGTCCTCCTCGATCGCTGAGCCCGCAGCGCGGGAGGGGCAGCGATCATCAGCGGCGAGAAGGTCACCACCGTCCGGTGGAACGAGTCCGTGCAGGTCGGCGCGGCGACGTTCGTCTTCGACGATCACCCGACCGCCGAACCGTTGGCCGGCGAGATCACCGCCGTGCACCGGTACCGGCTCGACACCCTCACGGCAGAACAGGCGCATCAGCCGCCGGAGACGGACATGCGGCGCTTCGGCCAGCAGCTCCGTGAGAACTACTACCCCGACATGCCGGACGATGCGATCGTCGAGGTGGCCGAACTCACGACCGGGCCGTCTCAGTGGTCGCAGCCCGACCTCGACGTGGTGACGCGCGAGTTCACGCTCGTCGGGGTGAACCCCGCCCTCGACCAGTTCACGGAGCTGGCCGACGAACTGCGGGTCCGCGCCGAGGAGCAGGCGGCTCGGCACGGCCGCACGCTGGCGGCCGTGCCGAAGGCTGCGTGAAGCCGGCTCCTACGACGCGAGCATCTGCGCCACCACCGCGTGCAGCTCCCTGGGGTCCCCGGCGAGCATCTGCTTGATCAACGCGGCCTGCTCGTCCACCACGACCTCGTAGTCGTCGCGCTCGACCCCGTCCAAGGTGGCGCGCGCCACATCCGCAGGGTCGGTCTTGGCCATCGAGATCCCCGCGGTCATGTCGGTGTCGGCCACTCCGAGGTGCACGGACATCACCGCGGTCCCTTGGCCGGCCAGCTCGTGCCGCAACGCGTTGCCCATGTTCCACAGGGCGGCCTTCGACACCGCGTAGGCGGAGGCTCCGGGCATGGCGAGCCACGAGGCACCCGAGGCGATGTTCACGATGCTCCCACCGCCGTTCGCCGCCAGGACGGGTGCGAACGCGCGGATCACGGACAGGGTGCCCCAGACGTTCGTGTCCATGTCGGCGTGGGCTGCGTCCAGATCGCCCAGCAGGGTCGCCGTGGTCGCGATCCCGGCGTTGTTGATCAGGAGATCGACGTCGGTCGCGACCGCGGCGGCCGCTGCGACCGACGCGGGGGAGGTGATGTCGAGGGCGAGGCGCTCGACGCCCTCGAGGTCGATCAGTTCGGGGCGTCGGGCGGTGGCGTAGACCTTCGCCCCGCGGGCGATCAGCTGTGCGGCGAGGTGGCGTCCGATACCGCGGTTCGTGCCGGTGACGAGGGCGGTGGCTCCAGAGAGGTTCATGCCCGCTACGGTAGAACCTGACGTCAACGTGAGAATCAAGCCCGAGGGACAGAACGATGCGGATTGGTGAACTCGCAGAACGGGCCGGCGTCAGCGTCCGGTCACTGCGGTACTACGAGGAGCAGGGCCTCCTGGAGTCCGAGCGGACCGCGGGCGGACATCGGGAGTACCGCGAGCCCGATGTCGCGCGGGTGCGCTTCATGCAGATGCTCTACGCGGCGGGCATGCCGAGTCGTCGGATCGTCGAGATCCTGCCCTTCCTCGACACCGGGGTCGCGACGCGGATGATGCTCGACCACTTCGACGAGGAGAGCGATCGCATCCGGCGCCAGATCGAGGCCCTCGGCGCCACCCATGACCGCCTCGTGAGGCTCCGCGACATCGCGGCGGAGTCCGTTGCTGGGCGACCGCCGGAGGAGTGCCGCTCGTCGGCGAACGCCGCCGCCGCCTGAGCACCCCGACTAGCTGGCGGCGGGCCTGCTGAACAGGTTGACGACGTTGCCGTCCGGGTCGCGGACCAGTGCGGAGCGGTTGCCCCACGGCATCGTTGTCGGCTCCAGGACGACGTCGTCGCTGCCGAGCTGCAGTCCGGCGAAGTCGACGTCGACGTCGGCGACCTCGAACTCGATGAACACGGAACGGTTCGTCGCGGGCGTCAGCGTGCCTCCGAGCACGGCCACTGTCGCGGTGCTTGCGATCGCGAGGGTCGCACCCGGGCCGCTGAACTGCGCGAAGACCGGTGCGGGGCGCTCGGCCGGCTGGCCGGTGATCCGCTCGTAGAAGGCGACCATGCCCTCGAGGTCGTCGGCGATGATGCGGACGGATGCGAACGACATGGGGTTCCTCACGGTGGTGCTGCTGACTCGGAGCGACCAGCTTCACCGGCCGCCGCGACACCGTCCTGTCGGTGTTTCCGGAAACCGACCGCGTTTCCGGAAACCGACCGCGCTAGTCGTCGAGGACCGGCCGGAGTCGTCCGTACTGGATCGCGAGATCCTCGGATCGCAGGACGCGCTGCGCCGGCCGCTCGTCGGTGACCTCGACCGACAGCATCCGGTCGCCGCGGAACGCCCGCACCCCGTCGCGGGTCCGGCACCAGGCGATCAGGTACCACTGACCGTCCTTCCCGATCGACCCCAGCGGCTCGACGTCGCGGACGGACTCCGCTCCGCCGGCATCCCGGTACCGGAGTCGCACGACCCGATCCGCGCGCAGGGCCGCCGCGAACTCGGCCGGGACGGCCGTGTCCTCGTCGTTCTCCAGGAAGTGCACCCGGGATGCCAGTGCGCTGGCTCGTGCGGCGTCCCCGGCGGGCATCACCGCGAGCGTCTTCCTGGCCGCGGTCTGCGCCGCCTGCCGGAACGGACTCCGCCCCAGCGAGCCGAGCCCGATCAGCACCGCGAGGGCCTCGTCCGGCGTGAAGCCCGCCGGGCCGAGCGTCGCGGACGCGTCGATGACGTACCCGCCGGTCCGGCCGGGCTCCGCCCAGATGGGCAGACCCGACTGCTGCAGCGCGGAGATGTCCCGTTCGATGGTCCGGACCGACACCTCGAACCGGTCCGCGAGACGACGCGCGCTCCGCGACTGCGGGGAGACGGCGCGCAACTCCTCCACGAGGCCGTAGAGCCGATCGGTGCGATTCACCTCGCCATCTTCGCCGTCGTGCCGACGTTCCGTCAGATCCACGCCGTCTCGTCTGCCACGTGACGGACTGGAGGCGCGGTGCCAGCTGGCACCGCGCCTCCAGTCCGTCCTGGGGTCGCGCCCAGGGCGTGTCAGGACTCCGACAGGAATCCGGCGCGAAGCGTGAGGGCTCCGTCAGGGAAGCGCGGCCGCCGTCGGCGGTCCGGCATGATCGGCAGGTTGCCCGCATGCACCACGGAACCAGGAGGACACCGGTGGCCCTCATCGACAACGGCATCTACGTCAACGGAACCCGAACGGAGTCGCCGCAGGACCTCAGCCTGACCGACGAGGCGCTCGACGCTGCCGGAAGCGGCGCGATGGCCTGGATCGGGCTCTTCCGACCGACGGCCGCCGAGCTGGCCTCGGTCGCGGACGAGTTCGGGCTGCACCCGCTCGCGGTCGAGGACGCGCACAAGGGACACCAGCGGGCGAAGCTCGAGCGCTACGGCGACACCCTGTTCGTGGTGCTGCGACCCGCCTGGTACGACGAGGACGAGGCGACCGTCGAGTTCGGTGAGGTGCACCTGTTCACCGGGCGCGACTTCGTCGTGACCGTCCGGCATGCGGAGCAGCCGAACCTCGCCGACGTGCGGAAACGACTCGAAGCCGATCCGGACGCCCTCGGGCGCGGGTCCGAGGCGGTGCTCTGCGCGGTCCTCGACGAGGTCATCGACAGCTACGCCCCGGTCGTCGCCGGGCTGCAGGACGACATCGACGACATCGAGGACGACCTGTTCGACGGTGACGTCGACCCGGCGTCCTCGCGGCGGATCTACCAGCTGCTCAGCGAGGTCATCGGGTTCCAGCGCGCCATCGGCCCGCTTTCCGGGATGCTCAACGCGTTGCTGCGCGGCGCCGAGAAGTACGGCACGGACATCGAGGTGCAGAACCAGCTGCGGAACGTGCTCGACCACGCGATCCGCGTGACCGAGCGGGTCGACACGTTCCGGACACTGCTCGAGAACGCCCTCACGCTGCACTCGACCCTGGTGACGCAGGAGCAGAACGACGCGATGCGCCGGATGACCAGCGCGAGCCTGGCGCAGGGGGAGGAGAGCCGGCGGCTGGCGCGGGCGTCAATGGAGCAGGGCGAAGAGGTGAAGAAGATCTCGTCGTGGGCGGCGATCCTGTTCGCGCCCACGTTGGTCGCGTCGATCTACGGCATGAACTTCGAGCACATGCCCGAGCTGCGGTGGGTGTGGGGGTACCCGGCGGCGATCGTCGCGATGGTCCTGTTGGCGGTCGTGCTGTGGGCGGTGTTCAAGCGGCGGCACTGGCTCTGAGCGTGCGTGACGACGGACTGGAGGCGCGGTGCCAGCTGGCACCGTGCCTCCAGTCCGCCGGTCAGTCCGTCCAGGTCTGCTGGACGAGCGCTTTCAGGAGACCGTCGGTCGGGACGTTCGACTGCGTGATCGAGATCCAGGTGTCGCCGCGCACGAAGAACGTGTGCGTCGTCTCCACCCGGTCCGAGTAGTACATCGCCGTCTCGGTGTGCTGGCACGAACGTCCACCGAGCGTGTCGGTGCAGGTCCAGCCCTTGTCGGCGATGACGCGGAGGCGAGCCTGCAGGACGTCACGATCTGCCGTGCCCATCTCGAGGAACAGCCCCTCGTCGCCCTCGGAGGTACCGCCCGGTGTCCAGGAACAGACCAGCTCCGCGTCCTCCTTGAACGGGATCTCGGGGTCGATGTAGTAGTCGGTCCTGCCGCCCGGTACCTGGGGGCGGAACTGGGTGATCTCCAGCGAACCGAACAAGCGGGGAGCGTCGGCGGCGGGCACGGCGTCGGTGCACGCCCCGGGGATCGTCGCCGTGGTGTCGGCCGGCGCGGGGGTCGGCGTGATGCGGGCCGCGGACGGTGACGGTGACCCGGTCGGTGCCGGTGTCGGCGGTGCAGAGGACGGCGCGGGTGCGGGAGCTGCGGCGAAGGGCGTCGGAACGAGTCCGAGCGCCACCGAACCGCTCGCGGTGCCGATGCCGAGCACGGCGATCAACGCCACGATGAGCCCGGCGCGACGGTGTGTGGAAGCCGGGCGAGGCTTGTCGTGCATGCCCCGGACGACCTGCTGCCGCATGCCGGCGAGCATCCGCTGCATCTCGTCGCCTCCGGGCGGCTCGTTGCTCATCGGGGACCCGTGGTCGGTTCGTCGTTCATCGTTCATCGTTCGTCACCGCCTTCTTGATCCGTGCACGGGACCGCCACACGCGCTGGGTGACGGCGCCGACGCTCATGCCGAGCAGGTCGGCGGCCTCGGCGTAGGAGCGGCCCTCGATGAGGCAGAGCTCGCACACCTGGCGATCGAGTGGTGCGAGCGCGTCGATCTCGGCGCGGACCCACCGCAGCCGTTCGCGGGCGTCGTCGTCCGGCTCGGGCGCGGCGAGCTCGTCGGGCAGGTCGACACCCTCGTGTCGCCGCTGCTGTCGCCGCAGGTTCGCGGCGTGGTTCCGGCACACGACGAGCAGCCACGGCAGGAGTGACTCCCCGGGGACCTCCACGGTGTCGGCTTTCTGCCAGAGGGTCAGGAACGCGTCCTGCACGATCTCCTCGACGTCCATGCGCCGCGTGACCAGTGCCCACGTGTACCGGGTCATGGTCTCGGCGTGACGGTCGAACAACGCGGTGACCGCACTGCGGTCGCCGCGCGCTGCTGCCGCCACGAGCGCGCTGTCCGGCTCGGCTGATCGGTTCATGTCCACCCCCTTCACTCCGCAGTGTGCACGGAGGGGACATCCTCACAGATCCTTCGCCGCCGGGCGTGTCGTGTGGCCGAGGGGCACCCCGGAGTCGGCGGTCACAGGGGTGCCATCGCGTCGCCCGGTCGCGTCAGATGTCGGTCTCCCTCTCGGCCTCCGGCATCAGGTGGGTCCGACGCGAGACGACGTCGTCCGCCTCCATGTCCCGGTAGCGGCGCGCGTCGGCCAGTGCCCGCACGAGTTCGGTGGCGGTCAGCGGGACGACGTACGCCGGGGTTCCGCGTTGGAACCGCCAGCCCTCGCGGAGCGGACCGGCGTCCACGACGTCGAAGCCGATGCTCTGGATGAGCTCGCTGACGGTGTCCTTGGCTGCGGCGTCGTCGCCCGCGACGGGCAGCGCTCGCCGGGGTCCTCCGCCCGGCCGTGCGTCCGTGGCGATCTCCTCGGCGTAGATGCTGTTGAACGCCTTCACCACACGAGCGGCCGGGAACGAAGCCTGCAGGAGTTCCGACGTGGTGGTCGACTCGTCGTCGAGCGCTTCGATGTGTCCGGACCAGTCGGTGTAGTAGTTGCCCGCGTCCATGACGATCCGGCCGTCCAGCGCGGCCGCCGGGAGCTGGTCGTACCGGTGCAGCGGGACGGCGAGCAGCAGCATGTCCGCCCGCTCCGCTGCCCCGACCACGGTGTCCGCGGATGCCCGCTCGCCGAGTGCGGCCACGATCTCGGACAGGCTCTCCGGGCCGCGCGAGTTGGCGAGGACGACATCGTGGCCGGCGGCGACGGCTGCCCGCGCGAACCCCGCTCCCACCTTGCCGGTGCCGATCACTGCGATGACTTTCATGGCGACGCTCCTGCCGTGTCGTGGGCGGCGTGCGGCACAGGTCGCACCACGGTCCTGCCGCCCTCGGTCCATCGTGGGGCGGCTCGGACCCGGTGTCTTCCGTCACGTGACGTAGGGGGGAGGGTCAGGGGGTCAGTGACCGGCGCCGAGGTTCCCGGCGAGGCGGCTGTGGAACGCCTGGCTGGCGTCGTTCATACCGCGGATGTCGACGCGCTTGCCGTGCTGGTGGTACTTCGTCTCGATGGCGTCGAGCGCGGCGACGGTGGAGGCGTCCCAGATGTGTGACCCGGTCATGTCGATGACGACGAGTTCGGGGTCGTCGACATAGTCGAACTGGGTGGTGAGGTCGTTGCTCGACGCGAAGAAGAGTTCGCCCTCGACCGTGTAGAGCGCGTGCTGCTCACCGGTGGGGAGGGTCTCGATGCTCCGCGACACGGTGGTGAAGTGGGAAACGCGGCGTGCGAAGACGATCATCGCGGCGATGACACCGATGATCACGCCGATGGCCAGGTTGTCCGTGGCGACGACGATCACGACGGTGAGGACCATGACGATGGTCTCGCCGACCGGCATACGCCGCAGTGTGGACGGCTTGATGCTGTGCCAGTCGAAGGTGCCGACGGAGACCATGACCATCACGGCGACGAGTGCGGCCATCGGGATGATCGCGACGACGTCGCCGAGTCCGACGACGAGGACCAGCAGGAAGACCCCGGACAGGAACGTCGAGATCCGGGTACGGGCGCCGGAGGCCTTGACGTTGATCATCGTCTGGCCGATCATCGCGCAACCGCCCATGCCGCCGAACAGGCCGGAGGCGATGTTCGCCACCCCCTGCCCGAGGGCTTCGCGGGTCTTGCGGGAACCGGTGTCGGTGACCTCGTCGACGAGCTTCGCCGTCATCAGCGACTCGAGCAGGCCCACCAGCGCCATCGCGAGGGCGTAGGGGGCGATGATCGTCAGCGTCTCGAGCGTCAGCGGGACGTTCGGGATGAACAGGGTCGGCAGGCTGTCCGGGAGCTTGCCCTCGTCGCCCACGGTGGGGATGGCGATGGACGCCAGCACGGTGACGAGCGTCAGGACGACGATCGCCACGAGCGGTGCCGGGATGGCCTTGGTGACACGGGGCAGGAGCACGATGATCGCGATGCCGACGGCGCCGATCGGCCAGACGAGCCAGTCGACGCCGATGATGTTCGGCAGCTGCGCGGTGAAGATCAGGATCGCGAGGGCGTTGACGAACCCCACCATCACCGACCTCGGCACGAAGCGCATCAGCTTGGCCGCGCCGAGCCCACCGAGGACGAGCTGGAACACGCCGCCGAGCAGGACGGTGGCGATCAGGTAGTCCAAGCCGTGCTCCTTGACCACGGGGGCGACGACGAGCGCGATGGCTCCGGTGGCGCCGGTGATCATCGCGGCACGTCCGCCGACGAACGAGATGACCACGGCCATCACGAACGCCGAGAACAGCCCGACGCGGGGATCGACGCCCGCGATGATCGAGAACGAGATCGCTTCCGGGATCAGCGCGAGGGCCACGACGAGGCCGGCGAGGACCTCGCGGAGCAGGATCTTCGGGTTCCGCAGGGCGGACAGGACGGTGGGGCTTGTGTGCACCGGAGCCGGTGCGGGCGTGACGGTCGTCACGGTTCTCCTTCGGTGAGGGATGCGGACGCTCGGCGTCCGCGAGGGAATGTCGTGGGGCGCTTCGTCGCGCGCACTGACCGAGTGCGGCCAGGGACCCGAACCTTCCGCTACGGAAGGGTTGGTCGTGTTCGACTCTAACGCAACGGAAGGGTTGCTGCGCAAGCATCGGTACGATCGGTCGGGACCGGGCAACCGGGCGGAAGGGGTCAGCAGTGACGGACGCGGCAGGAGCATCGACGATGCGGATCGGTGAACTCGCCGACCTGACCGGGCTCTCCATCCGGACCGTGCGGCACTACGACGACGTCGGGCTGCTCCACCCCACCGGCCGGACCGAGGGCGGCTTCCGGCTGTACTCCGACGACGACCTGCAACGCCTGCTCGTCATCCGCCGGATGAAGCCCCTCGGCTACTCCCTCGAGCAGATGGCCGAGCTCCTCGGCATCCTCGACGGGCTCCAGGTGGCGGACGGCACCGAGCGGGACCGGCTGCAGGCGCAGCTCGACGCGTACGTCGTGGACACCGAGGAGCGCCGCGCGAAGCTCGCCCGCAACCTCGAGTGGGCCGACGAGTTCCTCGGCATCCTGCGCGCGCACTGACACGCCGTGACGGACTGGAGGCGCGGTGCCAGCTGGCGCCGTGCCTCCCGTCCGTCCGCTGGTCGCGTCGCGCGACCGACGCCGGCTTGTTCACCCAACCGACGCATGCGCGTGGCAGGGTGGTCCGGGGCATCGTCGCCCGCAGCCCAGCCAGCCGCCAGCGGAGCACGATGCCAACACCCGACCTGATGATCGTCACGGACCTCGACGGGACGTTCCTCGACCACCACGACTACTCGTTCGACGCGGCCCTGCCGATGCTGGAACAGCTGCGGGCGGACGACGTCCCCGTGGTGTTCTGCAGCAGCAAGACGCGTGCCGAGATCACGGCGCTGCAGGCACGCACCGGGCTCGACGGACATGCGTTCGTGGCGGAGAACGGCGCGGTCGTCGTCGGACCGGCGGGCGACGTGCTGGTCGGACCGGTCGCCGGAGACCTCGAGCGGCTGCACGCGGAACTCGACCGCGTCCGCCAGTCACTTCAGCTGCGGTTCGAGACCTTCGGCGACGTGACCGACGCGGTCGTCGCCGCGTGGACCGGCCTCGACCTCGAAGCGGCCGGACGAGCACAGCAGCGCGAGGCGTCCGAGGTGCTGCTCTGGCACGCCGAGGACGACGACCGAGCGGACGCGTTCCGCGCGGCGCTCGCCGCGGTCGGCCTCGACCTGGTGCGCGGCGGCCGGTTCTGGCACGTGCTGCCGACGGGCCGCGACAAGGGCGCGGCCGTCAGGACGTTGATCGCCGACCACGAGCGTCGGACGGGGACGGTCCCGCGCACGGTCGGACTCGGTGACGGCCCGAACGACACCGCGCTGCTCGACGCGGTCGACTTCGCCGTCGTGGTCCGCGGACACGGCCCGGCACCCGGACCACTCGCCGACGACCGCCCCGAGCGCGTCCACCGCACGACCTCCCCCGGCCCGCAGGGCTGGACCGAGGGCCTCACCCGGTTCACCACCCCGTCCGTCAGGAGCCACCGATGAGCGACTTCCACCAGAACGGCGTCATCACGACGTTCCACGACCTCGGTCGCCGCAGCACCGCGAGCCTCGAGGACGACCTGCGGGGCTTCGCCGAGAAGCGTCCGATGAGCCTGATCCTGCCGGCGCTGTACTCCGAGCTCGAGCGTCCGGCCCTGTCGCGGATCGTCGACGAGCTGGCCGAGGCCGACTGGCTCAGCGAGATCGTGATCGGGCTCGACCGCGCCGACCGCTCCCAGTTCGAGCACGCCCGCGAGTTCTTCTCGCGGCTGCCGCAGCGGCACCGGATCCTGTGGAACGACGGGCCGCGACTGCGCGAGCTCGACGCCGAACTGGAGCGCGCGGGCCTGGCGCCGGGGGAGCCCGGCAAGGGCCGGAACGTCTGGTACTGCACCGGGTACGCCCTGGCGTCGGAGCGGGCGGACTGCATCGCCCTGCACGACTGCGACATCACCACCTACGAGCGGGGCATGCTCGCGCGGCTGTTCTACCCGGTCGCGAACCCCGCGTTCGACTACGAGTTCTCGAAGGGCTACTACGCCCGCGTCGCCGACGGCCGGATCAACGGCCGCGCCGCACGGCTGCTCGTCGGGCCCCTGCTCCGCTCGCTCCGCCAGGTCTACGGGGAGTCCGAGTACCTGGAGTACCTCAGCAGCTTCCGGTACCCGTTGTCCGGCGAGTTCGCGATGCGCGCCCACGTGCTGAACGGCCTGAAGATCCCCGGCGACTGGGGACTCGAGATCGGCATGCTCTCCGAGGTCTACCGCGACTACGCGACACGGCAGGTGTGCCAGGTGGAGATCGCCGACGCGTACGACCACAAGCACCAGCCCCTCGCCGAAGCCGACGGCACCGGCGGCCTCGCCCGGATGGGCAACGACATCGTGCAGTCGCTGCTCCGGAAGCTCGCGACGATGGGCGTCCCGCTCACGTCCGACTCGTTCCGGGTGCTCAAGGCGACGTACTACCGGAACGCACTCGACATCGTCGAGGTCTACCGGCACGAAGCCGAGATGAGCGGGCTCGCGTTCGACCAGCACGCCGAGGAAGCCGCCGTGGAGCTCTTCACCAAGGCGATCCTCGACGCCGGCGGCGCCTTCACGGCGCGGCCGAACGACAAGCCGTTCATCCCGAGCTGGAGCCGGGTGCGCTCAGCGGTTCCGGACGTGCTCGACCGGCTGCGGGACGCGGTGGAGGCGGACCAGCAGGACTGACCGGTTCGCTCGACCGGGTGACGGCGTCGACGAAGCCGTCAACGACCAGACCGGCGCAAGCCGTCGAGGGGGACCCACCCTGGCTGCGAGCGTTGCCACGATCGGAAACGGTCGATGCGCCCCTGCGCGGCTGCCACGGCAGGCCGAGCCCGCCGGATCACGCGGCTCCGCAAGACGAGGAAGCCCGAGCCCACGAGGACGAAGAAGCCCGCCAGAGCCAGCCCCGTAATTCGGATCGGACCGACTACCGACCAGCCGATCGAGGCGCCGCCGAGCGCACACAGCACACAGCCCCAGAACAACAGTCGGCTCGCGGTGTGCCGGAAGGTCCGGACGAGCCGTTCATCGTGTTCGATCGTCGGCGTGCTGCCGGGCTCTGACTCTGCGAACCCCACCCGGAGCCGCATCACGAGCCCCAGATGACGTACGCGACGACCCCGAGGACGACGACACCGCCGATGGGAACGAAGAAGATCCAGTCGTTCCGGATCGGCGCGCTACCCGGTTGATGGTCTCGCTGGAACGGGGCGACCGGGTTGCCGCTGACCCCGGGGAGGAAGTCGGTCGAGTGCTGTCGGACCGGTTCTTCGGGACGCTGGTCGTGCATGTGACCCCCCAGAGTCGACGGGTGCTGATGACCCTCCCGTCGATCTTGCCCGACATCGGGTGCCTTGACCATCACCGGTGCAATCGGCCGACTCGTCATCCGTGCTGCGGGTCCCACCCGTCGGATCCCGGCGCCCAACCGAGTTCCGGACCGAGACGCTCAGCGATGTCGGTGATGATCTGCGCGTAGTCGTCGGGCTCGAACGAGAAGGGGAGCGCGAAGGCGACCTCGGTGACCGCCTGGTAGCCGACGTCGGCACGCAGCCGGTCCGCGATCTCGGCCGAGGTGCCCACCAGGTCGGCGGCGAAGAGCATCCCGGCGGGGCCCTGCGGCACGCCGACGCGACCCGAGCGGCTGTCGACGTAGGCGCGGTAGCGGGCCGCTTGCTCGGCGGTCGCGGTGTCGGTGGGGATGACGACCAGGCCCTGCGAGACGCGGGCGGCAGCGGGGTCGGGGTGGACGTCGAGGTAGGCGTCGATCTGGGCGCGCTGGTTCGTGGCGAAGTCCGTGCCGACCTCGCTGCGGGTGACGCTCGAGGTGAGCAGGTGGAAGCCGTTCTCACCTGCCCACACGGCCGACTTCGTGCTGCCGGTGCCGTACCAGATCCGGTCGGCCAGGCCGGCGCTGTGCGGCTGGACGGTGCTCGCGAACTCCTCGATGCCGCGGCGTTCGACGGTCTCGGTGGCCGTCACCGGGTCGCCGCGCACGAGGTCACGGAAGCGTAGGAGCCGGTCGTTGCCGAGGTCCTCGTGCTCCAGGGTGTCGGGGTAGATCGCGTCGCGGTACAGGTCGAAGTTCATCGGCGTGCCGACCGAGAACCCGGGGTTCAGACGGCCGCCGAGCAGGACGTCGACCGTGCTCAGGTCCTCCGCCAGGCGGAACGGGTTCTCAGCACCGAGCGGGGTGACGGCGGTGCCGAGGTCGATGCGCGAGGTGCGCTGCGAGGCCGCCGCCATCACCGCGACGGGGGAGGAGATGCCGTGCTGCAGGTGCCGGTGGCGCAGCCAGGCGCTGTCGATGCCCAGGGCCTCGGCGCGCTCGATCACGCGCAGGGTGTCCTCGTGGCCCTCGGACGGTCGTGCGGGGTCGAACGATCCGATCGTCAGGAAGCCGAGCCGGTGCAGGGGAGTTCCGTCGAGGGGCATGGGTCGATCGTGCCAGATGCGTCGTCCGTTGCGGCTGTCGATGACCGTCGTGCAGCCGCCGGGTCAGTCGCCGCTCTCCTTGATCAGCGCTTCGACGTTGTTCCCGTCCGGGTCGGACACGAACGCGGTGTACGCGCCGTACTCCGGCCAGTAGCGCGGCTCGTGCCGGGACACCCCGCCGGCGGCGACGGCTTCGCGGTGGAAGGCGTCGACCTCGCTCCGTGATCCGGCCTCGAACGCCAGGTGGAGTCCGCGCGTCGTCGCCTCGGGGGTCCGGGCGGTCTCGAGCGAGACGCTCGGGGTGTCGTCCCCGTGCTGCCAGAACTCGGCGACGGCGTCCGTGCGGTGGCCCGCTCCGATGCCGAGGGGCGCGAGGGCGGCGGTGTAGAACGCGTCGCTCGCGGCGAAGTCGCTGGCGAAGACGCCCAGGTGGTGGATGAGGTGACGACCCGGCATGGGACGACCCTAGGCCGCCGTCACGGCATCCGTCCGGGCAGCTTCCCGGTCCCGCTGGCAGGCTGGATCCGTGCACATCACCCTGGACTCAGCGACCGACATCGTCATCTCCGGCATCCGCTTCCCGGAGGGCAACCGCTGGCACGACGGACGGCTCTGGTACTCCGACATGCACACCGGCGAGGTGTTCTCGGTCGACCCGTCCTCGACCGACGGCCCGCGGCTCGAGGCCACCGTCGACGGGCAGTCGTCGGGACTCGGGTGGCTGGCCGACGGGCGGCTCATCATCAGCTCGATGGAGTCCCGCACGGTCGTCGCCGTCGAGCCGGACGGCAGCACCTCGGTGTTCGCCGACCTGTCCACGATCGAGTCGTCGCTCGTGAACGACCTGGTCGTCGACGCCCGGACCGGCCGGACCTACATCGGTGCCTTCGGCTACGACCTGTACGCGGGTGAGGAACTGCGCCCCGGCCCGCTCTACGTGATCGACCCCGACGGCTCGGTCCGCCTGGCCGCCGAGGGCCTGGTGTTCCCGAACAGCGCCAACATCCTGCCCGGCACCCGGACGCTGGTGGTCAGCGAGACGTGGGGTGGCCGGCTCACCGCGTTCGACATCGAGGACGACGGTTCGCTCACCGGGCGGCGCGAGTGGGCAGCCCTGCCCGGTGGCGTGACCCCGGACGGCAGCACCGTCGACCGTGACGGCGCGATCTGGGTCTGCTCGGTCGACACGGGGGAGTTCCTGCGGGTCGTCGAGGGTGGCGAGGTGACGGACCGCATCGACGCACCCGGGGACTGCGCGATCGACTGTGCGCTCGGTGGCGAGGACGGCCGCACCCTCTACCTGGCGACCGCCGACAGCTACGACCCGGCGGTGACGGCGACGACGCGCGCCGGTCGGATCAGTTCGGTGCGCGTCGAGGTCCCCGGGTGGTGAACCCGAGCGACCTCGCCGAGGCGACGCGTCGTGCCGAGTACCTGGTCGAGCACGGGCCGACGGTGGTCGTCATGTCGCAGCAGGCGGGGTTCGCCGGCATGTCGATCCTGTGGGCGTTCATCAGCGTTCCCTCCGTGCTCCGCACCGACTCGGTGATCTGGTTCCTGTTCGCCCTGGCCGGAGCGGTCGTGAACGTGACCGCATGGGTCCGTGCTCGACGCCACCGCAGGCTTCTGCCGTACCTCGTCGAGACGCCGCAACAGCCGCTCGGCGTGCTCGCCCCGGCGGACCGCAAGTCCGTCACCCGACAGGTCAGCGGACGAGCACCGGTGCCGCCCGAGGCCGTGCCACTCTTGCGGGCGATGCTCGCGTGGCAGCGACGCTCCACCCGGATCTTGGCCCCGACCCTGATCGGCACCGGGCTGAGCCTGTTGGGACTCGGAGGCGCCACAGCCCCGACGTTCGGTTCGGATTGGGCGTTCCTGGTGTTCATCGCCGTCATCGCGGTGTTCGTCACGGTCGCGACGGTGATCGGCGTGCGTCGAAGCCGCCGAGTCCTGGCCGAGATCGATCGGGCAGGCGCGCCCGTCTCCTGAGCGAAGGGAGGGCGCCGCTCGGTGCGAGGTTGCACACGTGGTGCGAGGCATCCGGGCTCGCGCCAGGTGTGCAACCTCGCACCAGACGGAACCGGCGCCAGGCGACAGGGGCGACACGGACGGCGCGCACCGCCCGCCACCACGCGCACCCGCGTCGCCCGCACCCCTCCGGGTACGGCAGACTCAACGGACAAGCATCCAGGAGTGATCGTCATGTTCGTCGCCGCCATCGTCTTCCTCGTCATCGCGCTCGTCGCGCTCTTCTTCCGAACACGCACCTACTCCACCCCCGCACGACCGGCCACACCCGGTCGCGAGGCACGTCCCGCCGTCCCGACCCGCCGCCCGAACCTCATCGCGACGTGGACCGCGGCCGCCGCCGGCGTCCTGTTCGTCGGGCTCACGCTCGGCAGCACCCTGTACGCGCAGGACACGGGCGAGTCGAAGGTCCAGGTGGACATCTCCGGCAACATCGTCGGGCAGACCACGGACTCCGGGTTCCACTTCAAGGCACCGTGGGCGACGCTCCACACGTTCAACATCCGGAACCAGACCGTCACCTACATCAACGCGGTGAACGGCTCCGACTCGGACAACAACGGCAACGTCCGCTCCGGCCCGTACGTCACTGTGCAGGACCAGGACGGCGTCTCGTCGAACGTCAGCCTGAACCTGCAGTACAGCATCGACGCGAAGTCGGTCACCGACATCTACCGGTCGTACAAGACCGAGGAGAACTTCAAGACGCAGTTCATCGGCAACTCGGTGCGCAGCGTCGTCCGCCAGGTGCCGAACGACTTCACCACCATCGAGCTCATCACCAAACGCGGCACCGTCGAGAAGGCGATGATCCAGGCGCTCGAGACGCGCTGGAAGGGCTCGGGCGTGCACGTCGACAACTTCGCCCTGCAGGAGATCACCCCGCCCAAGTCGGTCATCGACGCGTACGCCACGGCGCAGCAGGCGCAGATCCAGGTCACGAAGGAGCGCGCGCTCCTGGATGCCAAGAAGGTGCAGGCGCAGCAGCAGGTCGCCGAGGCGCAGGGTCAGGCCGACGCGAACGAGGTCCTCAACGAGCACCCGCTCTCCGACGCCGCGCTCAAGCAGCGCGAGATCGAGGCGCTCAAGAGCGCCGGCGACAACGGCTCCCTGATCGTCGTGCCGCAGGGCACCGACAACATCCTCAGCCTGCCGGGGACCTCGGGTTCGAAGAGCAAGTAGCGCTCGCCGAGACGGACCGGAGGCACGGTGCCAGCTGGCACCGTGCCTCCAGTCCGTCCGCGTTGCGGGGTCCAGGGCCCCGCTCAGGCCGCGCCGTGACTGGCGCGGCTGCGCCGCGAGAGCGAGTCGATGATGACGGCCAGCAGCAGGACCGCGCCGGTGATCATGTAGCGGATCGACGAGTCGAGGCTCAGCAGGGTGAGCCCGTTCGAGATCGACTGGATCACGATGATGCCGAGCAGTGCCGACCAGGCGCTGCCACGGCCACCGAACAGGCTGGTCCCGCCGATGACGGCTGCGGCGATCGCGTTGAGGTTCGTGTCGCCGGCGCCGGACGACAGGCTCGCCGAGTTCAGTCGGGCGGCGGCGAGGATGCCGCCGACGGTGGCGAAGAGCGAGGTCAGCATGAACACCGAGATGTAGATGCGGTTCACCCGGATGCCGGAGCGCCGTGCAGCCTCGACGTTGCCGCCGACCGCGAAGACCGAGCGGCCCCAACGGGTGCGCTTCAGTACGAAGTTCATCAGCACGACCAGCACGATGAAGAACACGAACGAGGTGCCGGTGCCAAAGTCGCGCGACAGGTACCAGACCATCAGCGCGAGGCCGAGGAACAGGGCGACGGCCTTCACGATGGTCAGCGACATCGCGCCGGTCGACAGCCCGGCACGGCGGCGGCGGGCAGCGCGTCGGATCTCGGTGAAGAAGAGTCCTCCGGCGGCCAGGACGGCGAGCAGGTACGCGAGCCACGGCGGCAGGTACGACGCCGAGGCGAACTGCACGATCGGGGAGTCGTACGGCAGGTTGATCGAGCCGTTCGGGCCGAGGATGAGCAGCTGCAGCCCGAGGAACCCGAGCAGACCGGCGAGCGTGATGACGAAGCTCGGCACCCCGAAGCGGGTGAACAGCAGGCCGTAGAGCAGGCCGGCGGCGGCACCGACGGCCAGGGCGACGGTGAGCACGAGCCACAGGGGCCAGCCGAGCGTCGTGAGCCCCTGGCCGAGGATCGCGGCGGAGAGCCCGCTGACGCTGCCGACGGACAGGTCGATCTCGCCGAGCAGCAGCACGAGGACGATGCCGATCGCGATGGTGCCGACCGCGGCGCACTGCAGGGCGAGGTTGACCAGGTTGCCCGGGGACAGGAAGTCGGGGGAGAGCGCCTGGAACACCGCCCAGATGACGATGAGCCCGACGACCACCGGCAGCGAACCGATGTCACCGCCGCGCACCCGGCGGACGAAGGCCTTCGCCGCGCCGCCGATCCCCTGGTCGCGCAGGAGCCGCTCGTCCTGCAGGTCCGCGGCCGAAGGAGTCGGGGTCGCTGCGGTGAGGGTCTCGTCGGTCTTGCTCATGCGCTGGTCTCCTGCTCGGTGCGGGCGGCGGCGCGACGGGTGACGGCGTTGTCGGTGGCGCCGGTGATGGCCGCGATGATCTCCTCGTAGGAGACGTCGTCGATGCGGAACGTGCCGTTGTTCCGTCCGAGCCGCAGGACCGCGACCCGGTCGGCGACGGCCTGCACGTCCGCGAGGTTGTGGCTGATGAGGACCACGCCGAGGCCGCGCTCGCGCAGGCGTTCGACGAGGTTGAGGACCTCGGCGGTCTGCGCGACGCCGAGTGCGGCGGTGGGCTCGTCGAGGACGACCACCTGCGGGTCGCCGATCAGCGAGCGGGCGATCGCCACGGTCTGCCGCTGCCCACCGGACAGCGACGCGATCGGGATGCGCACCGACGGGATCCGCGCGGCGAGCTGCTGCAGGAGCTCCCACGAGCGGCGCTCCATCTCCTCTTCGTCGAGGAAGGGGTGGGCGATCTCGCGCCCGAGGAACAGGTTCGAGACCACGTCGAGGTTGTCGGCGAGGGCAAGGTCCTGGAACACCGTGGCGATGCCGAGGGTCTGGGCCGCCGCGGGGTTCGGGACGCTGACCTCGTCGCCGCCGAAGGTGATCGTGCCACCATCCGGTGTGTAGACCCCGGCGAGGATCTTCACGAACGTCGACTTGCCGGCGCCGTTGTCGCCGACGATGGCGACCACCTCGCCCGGGTAGACGTCGAAGTCGATGTCGCTGAGGGCCTGGACGGCGCCGAACCGCTTGGTGATCCCGCGCAGGGACATCACCGGGTCGGCGGAGGGGTGTGCTGCTGGTGACGCGTTGCTCACGGGTGTCGTGCTCACGGGTGTCGTCCTCGATCGGTGAGGCCCGCCCGGTCCGCAGTCGGACCGGGCGGGCAGAGGGGGTCGGACCTACTTGATGCCGGCGCTGTCGCAGGCTGCCTTGTACTGCGCGGTGCAGATCTTCGACACCTCGTACAGGCCGTCCTTGACCACGGTCGACTGCACGTTGTCCGTGGTGACGGCGACCGGGTCGAGCAGCGTCGACTGGACGCTGGCCCCGCCGGCGGTGTCGACGGTGGTGTCGCCCTTCGGGGTCTCACCCTTCGCGAACTGGATCGCCAGGTCGGCGGCCTTCGACGCCTCGGGCTTGAAGGCCTTGTAGACGGTCATGTACTGCTCACCGGCGAGGATCCGCTGGATGCCCGCGAGTGAGGCGTCCTGCCCGGTGACGGGCGGGAGCTCGGTGACGCCGGCCGACTTCAGCGCCGCGATGACGCCGCCGCCGGTGTCGTCGTTCGCCGCGTAGACGCCGGTGATCTTGTCCTTGCCGAGCTTGCTGATCTGGCCGGCTGCCCAGTCCTGCGCCTTGGCGGGGTCCCATCCGGGGGTGTCGTACTCGGCGAGCACCTTGTAGCCGCTGTCGTCGATGACCGAGTGGGCGCCCTTCTTGAACTGCGAGGCGTTGTTGTCGGTGGGGGAGCCGTTCACCATGATGATGCCCGAGCCCTCCGGGACCTTCTTCGCCTTGAGGGCGTCGACCAGGGCCTGCCCCTGCAGCTCGCCGACCTTCTCGTTGTCGAACGAGATGTAGTAGCTCAGGTCGGGGCTGTTGATGAGCCGGTCGTAGGAGATCACCGGCACCTTCTTCGCCTTCGCCTGCTGGACGATGGACGCCGCGGCCTCGCCGTCGAACGGGTCGAGGACCAGGACCTTGACGCCCTGCGTGAGCATCGACTGGGCCTGCTGCAGCTGCTTCGACGCGTCGCCGTCGGCGTTCGCGTAGATGACCGAGCAGCCGCTGCACTGCTTCTTCACCTCGGCGGTGAAGAGCGGACGGTCGGCGCTGGCGTAGCGGGCGGTGACGGAGTCGGGCAGGAGCAGGCCGATCTTGGCCTTCGACGCGTCGCCGCCGCCTCCGCCGGAACCGGTCCCGGCGTCCGCGCCGTTGGAACAGCCCGCCAGGGTGGTGATCGCGAGCAGCAGGGCGCTGACGCCCAGCATCGCTCGTGTGGTGGATTTCTTCATTGAAACGTCCTCCAACAGTGGACCGCCCCCATCGGCGGTGCCCTGAGTGTGACAGCGAGCGTTCTTGGCTGCAAGAGTTGAACGCAAGGACCGCGCGCCGTGACGAAAACGTTATCCGGAGGGCGCGGAGCGGCACGGCCGGCGCAGCGCGGAGCGCCCCGGCCTGCACGGGGTGCCCCGGCCGGCACGGCCCGGCGCGTCTCCGCCTAGCGTGCGCGCGTCACGTCCACGGCCTCGATCGCCAGGGCCAGCGCGCCGGTCACCGAGGCCTTCTCGCCGAGCTGCCCCTGCACCACGTCCGGCGTGCCGTCCACGTCGACGATCAGCGACGACTCGAGGGCCTGCCGCATCGGGCCGAGCAGGAGTTCCCCGGCCCGTGCGAACTCGCCCGTGACCACCACCCGCTCCGGGTCGAGGACGTTGCAGAGTCCCACCGCTGCCGAACCGATCGCGCGCCCGGCGTCGGCCACTGCGCGCATGCAGACCTGGTCGCCGCCCATCGCGCGCAGGATCAGGTCCGCCAGCTTCAGGGTGCCGACCTCGTCGCGGACGCCCTCGAGCACCGCGGGTGCGCCGGCGATCGCCTCGAGGCACCCGCGGTTGCCGCACCGGCACAGGGGTCCGTTCGGCAGGACGGGGGTGTGTCCGAATTCGCCGGCGATGCCGTGGTGCCCGCGGAACAGGCGCCCGCCCAGCACGAGTCCGGCACCGATGCCGTTGCCGACGTCGAGCGTCACCACGGTGTCGCGGCCGCGTGCCGCCCCGCTCCGGTGTTCGGCCAGGGCGGCGAGGTTGGCGGAGTTGTCGACCTGCACGGGCTTGTCCATCCGCCGGGCGAGCGACTGGCCGAGCGCGATGCCGTCCCAGCCCCGCAGGATCCCGCCGCGCGCCGTCATCCCGGTGCGGGCGTCGATCGGGGCGGCCACGGCGAGGCCGACTGCGAGCACCTCGTCCATCGACGACTCGATCGACTCCACCATGTCCAGCACCAGCAGCGCGGTCTTGTCGAGCTCGGCGTCCGCCCGGTGGTCCCGCGCCAGGGGCATGTGCCGCTCGGCCAGGACGGCGCCGTTCAGGTCCGACAGCGCCAGCCGCAGGTGCCGCGGCGAGACGTGCACCCCGGCGACCAGCCCGAGGCCGTGCGGCAGGGTCACGCGGAGCGCCCGGCGGCCGCTCGAGGTGCTCGGCGTCGCGTGCAGGGCGCCGGTCGCGACGAGTTCCTTGACGATGTTCGAGACGGTTGCGGGGGAGAGCCCGGTCACCCCGGCGAGCTCGACCTGCGTCAGCCCACCGTGCCGCTTCACCGCGCTGACGACCCGGCCCCGGTTGGCTTCACGCAGTGAAGCTTGGTTCCCCGGACTGCGGCGCGGCTCTGACACGGGGACAGCGTAACGGGCGGGTCCGGAACGCTCGCCGTGACGGCCTGGAGGCACGGTGCCAGCTGGCACCGTGCCTCCATGCCGTGGGTGGTCCCGTCCACGGCCCGCGCCTGTCGTCAGACGCGTGGCGCCGTCCGGTCGAGGCGCGGGGTCGGGATGCCGAGCGCGCCGGCGGTGCGGCGGACGTCCTCGAGGACCGCCAGGGGTTCGGCGGCGGAGGGGTCGTCGTGTGCCGCGAGGCTCGCGCGGGCGATCGGCACCAGTGCCGTGGCCGCGGCGACGAGTGTTGCCGTCGTCCCCGGCAGTCGGACGGGCAGGGTCGTGGAGCGGTGTCGGGAGAGGTCGACGCCCCGTGCCTCCAGGACCGGGAGGAGCTCGCGGCCGGTCAGGAACGCGTCGCGGAGCGCGCGCCGGTCCCCGACCATCGTCGCCATGCCGCCGCTGCGCAGTGCCTGTGCGAACATGCCGGCGTCGAGCACGAAGTGCAGCCACAGCCATCCGCGGATGTCGTCCTCGTCCTGCACGGTGAAGCCCGCCCGCTGGAACACCGACCGCACCAGCTCCCGTCGGTCCGGAGTCGCGCCGGTCGTCCCGAGCCGGATCGACCGGAGGACGGCGCCGTGCAGGACCCCGTCGGCGTCGAACCCGCCGCCGGCTCCCGGGAACCCGAACAGCACCCGGTCCGCGGCGAGCGGTGCGACCGCGGCGAGGGGTTCGTCCCACACGTTGCCGAGGACCAGCACGGTGGCGTCGCCGATGTGCGGTGCCAGGGTGGCGACGGCCTCCTGCAGCCGGTGGTGACCGACGCTGAGGACGACGAGGTCGTACGCGTCGTCCGTGTCGATCGACTCGACCAGTCGCGTCGGTGACGTCGATCGGGTCCGCCACCCCAGCGGTCCGCGGCGGCCGTCGATGACGTCGGTCTGCACGGTGTCGCCGTACTCGGCAGCGCGCCCGGGCCGCACCAGGTGGTCGACCTGGTGCCCGGAACGTTGGAAGGCCTGGCCGTAGATCGTGGCGATGACGCCCCGGCCGAGCATGAGGATCCGCATCAGGCACCCGTCCGCTAGTCTGGAGACGATCTCCACTTTGAAGATATGGAGATTGTTTCCACTTGTCAAGGAGCGCCCGTGCCGGTCGAGGAACCCCTGCCTGCCGAGAAGCCGATGCGCGCCGACGCCCGTCGGAACCGTGACGCGATCGTGGCCGCTGCCCGGACGGCGTTCGAGCGTGACGAGCAGCTCCGGTTCGACGACTTCGCCGGACGCGCGGGAGTCGGCGTCGGCACCCTCTACCGACACTTCCCGACACGCGAAGCGCTGGCGGCTGCGGTCTACCGGGGTGAGGTCGACGTCCTCTGCCGCCGTGCTCGTGACTCGACGCGACCAGCGGCTGAGAGCCTCGACGACTTCCTGCACGGGTTCGTGGAGTACGTGGTCGACCACGCGGGGCTCGCGCGCACCCTCGCCGCCGTGGTCGACGCCACCACGCAGGCCGAGGGCGGGGGAGACCTGGAGCGGACGCTCGCCGAGTTGATGGCGCGCGCTGCCGCCGACGGGGCCGTCCGGTCCGACGTCGCCCCCGGGACGGTGCTCATGCTGCTGCACGGCATCGGGGCCGGGATCGATCGCCCCGGGTGGGCGACGGAAGCCCGTGCTGCCGCCGACCTGATCTCCCGAGGGCTCCGGGTCCGCTGATCCGTCAGTGCAGTCGCGCCGCCGGAGCGGTGCGGGCACGGAGCAGGCGGGCACGGAGCAGCACGGCCGCGCTCGCAGTTGCGGCGAGCACGACGAGTGACCACGCCACCGCGCCCACCGCGCCGGCGGGGTGGACCACCGACTGTCCGACCGCGGCCTGCACGGTGAGGAGCACGGTGCCCGCCGCCCACGCGACCGCGACGACGACCACGATCCGCACCTGCGTGGTCGGGTGCGCCAGCCACGGCAGGCGCCGACCGGCGGCGGCGACCAGGAGCGCCACGAGCGGGAGCACCTGCAGGGCGTGCATGCCGACGAAGTGGGCGACCCGGTAGTCGCCGCCGACGGTGCTCCACCCGAGCAGCGGCACCCCGGGGCCGCCGTCCGCGATCCCGACGGTGTGGGCGCCGACGATCCCGTCGGGCGCGGTGAGCTGGGTGGGGGTCGGGCCGGTCATCAGGAACGCGACCCCGATGCCGAGGAGCGCGATGACGGCACCGGCGCGGACGGCGACCGTCAGTGCCGGGGTGGGCAGGCGCAGGAAGAACAGTGCGATCGAGGTGACGAAGGTGCAGAGGTAGAGCGTCGTGATCGCCACCGCCATCACCGCCCACACCACCACGTGCACGCTGTTCGACACGTTGAAGTGACTCGTCGTGCCGGTGGCGGCGGCCCACGCGATGAGCACCTGTTCCACCACCAGGGCCACGGCGACCACGGTGCCGAGTCGGCGAGCCAGCGTCCGCCACTTCGGCAGGTGGGCGATGAGCCACGCCCACGTGACGGCGTAGAGCAGGATCGACAGCGAGAACTTCAGCGGCTTCGCCCACGCCGGCGCCCCGAGGATGGTCCGGGGATCCACGACGAGTCCGACGAGGCAGACCGCGGTGGACACGACCATCAGGCCGGCCACGGCCATGAGTGCCGGGTGCCACGCGACCGCTCGGCGGACGGCGGC
Source organism: Curtobacterium sp. MCLR17_042 (assembly GCF_003234695.1). Taxonomy (NCBI): domain Bacteria; kingdom Bacillati; phylum Actinomycetota; class Actinomycetes; order Micrococcales; family Microbacteriaceae; genus Curtobacterium; species Curtobacterium sp. MCLR17_042. Next base: position 45,028 of record NZ_QKTD01000010.1, on the reverse strand, counting down.
GATCACCGGGTCACGCTCCGGGCGTGCAGCAGGGCGGCGGCCACGACGTCGGCGGTGGGGGTCGGGTGCACACCGAAGGTCTGCTCGAACGCCGACGAGTCGAAGACGTAGGGGTCGGTGTACTGGTACCGCAGCTCGAGCGTCTCGCGGGCGGACGTGTTGAACAGGGCGCCGAAGCGCAGCGTGGCCGACGACATCACGGCCGTGCGAGCGGCGGGTACCCCGGCGAGCTCGACGTACTGCCGCCCCGTCAGCGCCGGGGCGGTCGGCAGGTGCCAGGTCCCGCCCGTCGCACGGCCGTCGGTGCCGAGGACCACGAGCGCGTCGCCGATGTCGGTCGTGGCGGTGAGGGAGTGCGGCTGGTCGGCGTCGAGCAGCCAGGTCGGCCGCTTGCCGGCGGCGATCCGATCGACGACGAACCCGTTGAACACGCTCGTCGTCGCCCCGGGGCCGGTGAAGTCGGCGCTCCGCCCGATGGTGACGGCCAGTCCGCGGTCGGCCGCGGTCCGCAGCTGTTCGAGGGCGGCTGCGCGCACCGCACCCTTCCGGCCGGAGGGGTTGATCGGGGTCGCCTCGGTCATCGGCCCGGACACGCGGCCGTAGGCGTAGACGTTGTCGAGGTACACCAGGTGGGTGCCCTCGGCCAGGGCTGCCTCGACGGTGTTGTCGACGATCCGCGGCCACTGGTCCGTCCAGACCCTCGACGAGTACGGCAGTCCGGCGACGAGGTACGCGACGTCGGCGCCGTGCAGTGCGCGGCGGACGGCGGTGGGGTCGAGCAGGTCGGCGATGACGTGGTCGGTGCGGGCGTCGGCGCTCTCGCTCTCGTTGTTGCCTGCCGTTGCTGGTGTCGACGGGCGCCGGCCGACGGACACGGCGGTGACGTCGTGCTCGCGGAGGGCTCGGAGCGTCTCGCGCCCGACGACACCGTTGCCGCCCAGGACGACGTGCAGCGGAGCGGTCATGCGCCGGCCTCGTCCGTGTCGGCGACGGGGAACAGGTCGTGGGTGGCGTCCTGCTGCGCCAGGCGCCGGAGTCCTGCGAAGAGCGGATCGCCGAGGACGGTGCCGATCACCATCAACTCCGCCATCGCGGTCCGGCCGTCGCGGTGCTGCAGTGCTGCGACGTCGGCCCGTGCCGCGCTCGCCGCTGCCGACACGTAGGCGTCGAGGTAGTCGTCCGGAGCGTCGAACCCGATCGTGCGCAGCCCGTCGAGCGCCCGAGCCGCGGTCTCGAGTCCCGGGTTGTCCGACGTCGCGCACCAGCCGGCGGCCGACACCCGTTCCTCGATCCGGGTACGGGCCTCCGGGGTCGCCTCGGACTCGGGGGAGCGCGGGGTGGTCATCGCGTACTGGGCGACGGCGAAGACCTCGGCCAGCGGTGCGGTCTCGGCATCGAGCACGGCCAGGACCTGCTTCGTCACGGCGACCGAGAGCCCGCCGGTCTCCAGGAGTGCCCGGACGAGCCGGACCCGTTCGACGTGCCGGTCGTCGTAGGCGGTCTGGTTCGGCGCCGACTTCTCGCCGGGAGGCAGCAGGCCTTCGCGTTGGTAGTACTTGACGGCGGTGACCGGCGTGGACGCCGCTCGCGCAAGTTCAGATATTCGCACTATCGGAGAGTAGCGGTATCTACTTGTGTCCACAAGGCTCTCGCCTCTGGGTGGGCAGGTGAGGGTGTGTCAACCTGCCAGTCCGCCTGTGTCTCCGCGCAGATCGGCACGTGGGTCATTGTCATGTCATACTCAGCGAAGCAGCACGACCGGCCGTCGGCGGGTCCCTGCTCGCAGGGCTTCGTCGCCTGCACTTGCCGCTCCCAGCAGGTCGAGCACCACGTTCTCCGGTCGATGCGCCGCGCCCTTCCCCGGGGCCTGGCTGCCGGCAGCTCATCGAGCTGTCCGCCCGCACGTGGTCGACGCAGATCCGACGTTCGACGTCGCAGAGAGCACACCATGAAGAAGATCATCACCGCCTCGATCATCGGCGCAGCGGGCGTCGCCCTCCTGCTCGGAGGCGCCGGCACCTTCGCGCTCTGGAACTCCAGCGCCGAGACTGCCGGGGGCACCATCGTCGCCGGCGCGCTCTCGATCAAGCCGACCACGCAGGCGGCGAGCTGGACCGTCAACGGCGGGTCGCCGCTCTCGACGCTGGACGGCTACCCGATCGTGCCGGGTGACGTCGTCACCTACTCGCAGGACATGGTCGTCACCGCGAACGGCAAGGGCCTGAAGGCCACCCTGGCCGTGGACCCGGCATCGGTCGAGGCCACCTCGACGTCGGCCCCGGCGGACGTCGCACTGGCGAAGTACCTGTCGGCGAACGCGGTGCTCACCGCGTCCGGTGACGGGGTCTCCGGTGCCGCTGCGCCGTACACGGTGACCGGGCAGACCGGCTCGCAGCAGGACGTCCGCGTCGGCGTGACCATCGCCTTCCCGAAGAGCACCACCCCCGGTGTCGAGGACGGCACGCAGAACGGGTCGGTCGACCTCGACGCCATCGCCGTGACCCTGACCCAGGCGTGAGCCGCCGGCGCCGAGGGGGCGCGATGACCGGCTGGCCGACGGCGACGTTGCTCGCCGTCGCCGCGGTGGGGATCGTGGCGGTCGTCGCCATCTCCACCGACGGTGGCACGTTCGCCCTCCTCAGCGCCCGGTCCTCGACCGAGCCCGCGACGATCACCGCCGGGTCCGCGGACCTGTCACTGAGCAGTCTCGCGCTGCCGTCCGCACCCCTCTACCCCGGTGCCACCGAGTTCGGCGTGGTCACCGCGACGAACACCGGCGACGTCCCCCTCGACCTCGGCGTCGCGATGGCGCGAGCCGGCACGACGACGTCGGCCTCCGGTGTCCGCAGTGACCTGCGGGTGACCGTCGGTGCTGCGACGTCGGCGGCCGTGTGCCGGGCCGGCAGCGTCCGCCCCACGTGGTCCGGCACGCTCGACTCGACCTCGCCGCGGTCCGCGGGCATCGCACTGCCCCCGGGCGCCGCCGTCGTCCTCTGTCTCGCCGTCGCGATGCCGGCCGACGCAGCCGCATCGCAGCAGGGCCTCTCCACCGACTTCACCACGACCATCAGCGGGACGCAGGCAGGATCATGACCGACCGCACTCCGCGTCGACGCGTGCTCCTGCTCGGAGCGACGGCCGCCGCGGTCGTCGCGCTCGAACTCGTGAGCGGCGGGACGGCGTGGGCGACGTGGACCGCCCCGGCACAGTCCGTCCGGGCCGCCGCGACGACCGGCTCCGTCTCGGTCGGCATCCGCGGTGTCGAGGACCTCGCCGCCACGTACTCCTCGGCCGCGCTGTCCCACACGGCGCTCGTCACGGTGTCGAACTCGGGGTCCGTCCCCGCCACCACCTCGTTGTCGCTCGCAGCGACCGCCGGATCCGCGGTGTCGAGCGCCGTCCGGATCGACGTCTGGCAGTCCACGAACGCCAACCCCTGCTCCGGTGCTCCGTCGAGTGCGGCGATAACCGGTTCGGGCACGACGATCGCCCCCGTGGTCGCCACCCTCGCCGCCGGCGCGAGCCGTTCGACCTGTGTGCGGACGTCGGTCAGCCAGGGCCAGCGCTTCGACCTCTCCGGAGGCTCGACCACCCTGGACGCGACCGTCACCGCCCGTCAGGGGGCCTGGGTCGGCACAGCGCACGCCCGCGCCGCCCAGAGCGTCGCCGACACCGTCACCCCGTCGGTGCCGTCGAAGACCGCCGAGACCGACAGCAGCATCACCGTCACCTGGGCAGCGCCCGCGGACGCCAGCGGCATCGGTTCCTACGCCGTGTACCGGGACGGCGTCCTGGTCAGCGTGACGTCGGCGTCCGTCCGGTCCTTCACCGACACCGGTCTGCAGGTCTCGAAGTACTACGCGTACACGGTGCGAGCGGTCGCCAGCGGCACGGGCGGCCACGCGTCGCCGTCGTCTCCCGGCATCCAGCACGCCACCGGCTGGTACACGTCCACGAGCCGGTACGTCCTGCGGAACGACGCCACCGGCACGTGCGTCGCGAGTGGTGGGTCGGCCTCCGGCTCGCCGATCACCACGACGTCCTGCACGACCAGCGCGGCGCAGACCTGGCGCTTCACTCCCGAGGACGCCTGGCTCCGGATCACGTCGCCCTCGAACCCGTCGCTGTACTGGGACGCCCCGAGCGACCGGTCCGCCCTGCTCCGTCCCGACAACGACATCAGCGCCCAGAAGTGGACGGCCGAAGCGGTCGGCGCGGGCAGTGGGCTCTTCCGGTTCCGCAACCGGAACGACCTCTGCCTGACGGCGTCGAACGGATCCGCCACCACCAACCCGATGACCGTGGCCGACTGCAGCACGTCCGGACTCCAGCTGTTCTCCCTCCGGGCGACGTCGTGACGACCGCAGTGCCGCAGCCGCCGCCGCAGCCGCAGGGAGCCCGCTGGTCGGGCGCCCTCCGGCTGCTGGGGCAGACGGCCGCGGTCCTGCTCCTGATCGTCGTGGTCGGGCTCGCGGCGCTGGCGATCCTGGTGCCGCGGATCACCGGTTCGGTGCCGCTCACCGTGCTGACGAGCTCGATGGAACCGGGGATGCCACCGGGCACCCTGGCGGTAGTCCGCCCGGTGGACCCCTCGGACATCGGTGTCGGCGACATCGTCACCTACCAGATCCGGGTCGATCGGCCCGGCGTGATCTCGCACCGGGTGGTCGCCGTCGCGATCGGGGCCGATGGTCGCCGCCTGTTCACGTTCAAGGGCGACAACAACTCCGCCGTCGATCCCGAACGGGTCGTCGCCGCGCAGGTCATGGGCCGTGTCTGGTACTCGATCCCCGGCCTGGGGTTCGTGAACACCGCCGTCGCGGGCGATACGCGGGCCTGGCTCGTGCCGACGCTGGGCGGCGGGATGATCGGGTACGCCCTGCTGCTGGTGATCCGCTCGGTCGCCGTCACCGGAGCCCGCGGAACGTCGCACGGACGTCGTCGACGAGCAGCTCCGGCTGTTCGAGCATCGCGAAGTGGCCGCCGCGCGGGACCTCGTTGAAGAACACCAGGTCGGTGTACCGGCGCGCTGCCCAGCGGCGCGACCGGCGGACGTACTCGCCGGGCATGATGCTCAGGCCGACCGGCAGGGTCAGCGGTTCCTCGACGGTGCCCGGGGTGGCCCAGCCGGTCCGCGTCGCCTCCCAGTAGATGCGCGCCGCGGACGCGGCGGTGTTCGGCAGCCAGTACAGCATGACGTCGTCGATGATCTCGTCGAGCGGGAAGATCCGTTCGGCGTCGCCGTGTACGTCGTGGGAGCCGCCGACATCCTGGAACATCGCGTAGATCCACGACGCCAGCCCGACGGGGGAGTCCGCCAACGAGTAGCCGATGGTCTGCGGGCGGGTCGACATCTGCTGCGAGTAGGCCGACAGCTCCCGCCAGTAGTGGCCGCTCTCCTGCAGCATGACCTGCTCGTCGGGGGAGGCGTTCCGGACTTCGTCGTCCGTCGGCATGAACAGCGCCATGTTGAGGTGGATCCCGGCGAGCCCGATGTCCCCGGCGGCCTGCAGGGCCGCGAGCTCCGCGGTGACGGTGGCGCCGAGGTCGCCGCCCTGGGCGAACCAGTCGGTGTACCCGAGCCGGGCCATCAGTACCGACCAGGCCCTCGCGGTCCGGGCGGTGTTCCACCCGGTCGTCGTCGGCTTCCCGGAGAAGCCGAACCCGGGCAGGCTCGGGATCACGACGTGGAACGCGTCCGCCGCGTCGCCGCCGTGCGCCACGGGGTCGGTGAGTGGACCGATCGCGTGGCGGAACTCCAGGACGGAACCGGGCCAGCCGTGGGTGAGCAGGAGCGGGCGGGCGCCGGGGACGGCGGACCGGACGTGCAGGAAGTGGACCTCGAGCGCGTCGATGTGGGTCGTGTACTGGCCCCAGTCGTTCAGCAGCGCCTCGGTCCGGCGCCAGTCGTACTCCGTCGTCCAGCGTTCGACGAGGGCGCGGACCTTCTCGAGTCGGGGTCCCTGCGAGGTGTCCTCGACGGTCTCGGCATCGGGCCAGCGGGTGGTCAGGAGACGGCGGCGCAGGTCGTCGAGTTCCGCCTGGGGGACGTCGAGGGTGAACGGGGTGATGGCTGCGGTGTCCGACATAGGGTCCTCGGGTGCTTGGCGTCGCGACGGCTTTCCGTCTTGATCGCAGATGATCTTTGCACAAGACGATCTTGTTCCGGTACGGTCTCCGGTATGGACAGTCCGACGCCGACCGACGCACTCCCCGAGATCGACTGGGGTGCCGAAGGGATCGAATCCGAACTCGGGTGGGCGCTGCCGCTGGCGCTCCAGGGCTTCACACGGCTGGGCAGCGAGGCGGTCGCCGACGTGCCGGGTGGTCCCCGTGGTTACCAGGTGCTCGTCGCGACCACGACCGAGGAGCCGTCGTCGCAACTCGGGCTCGCGCAGCGCCTCGGGATCGACAAGACCCAGATGACCTACATCGTCGACGCGCTCGAGGCGGGCGGGTTCGTCGAACGCCGCCCTGCCCCGACGGACCGGCGGGTGCGGCAGGTCCACCCCACCGACGCCGGGCGTGCCCTGCTCGCCCGGACGCGGTCCGCCCTGCGCGGCGCCGAGGGCGTGCTCATGCGGCACCTCGACGACGACGAACAGACGACACTGCGCCGGCTGCTGGCCCGCGTCGCGCTCACCGCCGGGCTCGGCACCGCCGGACCGGACCAGGCGGACCCCACGTTCCAACACCCCCTCGCCGTCCCGGAGCGATCCCGACGGCGCACCGCGACGACCACGTCGACCACCACTGCAGTGAGGCCCCGCCCATGACCACCACCATCCTCGTCGCCGGCGCCACCGGCGACCTCGGGCACCGCATCGTCCGCGAGCTCACCCAGCACGACGTGCGAGTACGGGTCCTCACCCGGCCCGGCAGCAGGACCGCCGGAGAGCGCTTCGGCGATGACCCCCGTGTCGACGTCGTCGCCGCCGAGTACGGCGACCACGACGCCCTGACCCGGGCCGTGAGCGGGGCCGACGTCGTGGTCTCCGCCGTGAGCGGGACCCGTCCGGTGATCGTCGACGCCCAGCGCGCGCTGCTCGCGGCGACCGTGGCGGCGGGCGTCCGGCGGTTCATCCCGTCCGACTACTCGGCCGACTACCGGCGGATCGCACCCGGCACCAACCGCAACTTCGAGCTGCGGCGCGAGTTCGCCGCCGACCTCGACGCGGCCCCGGTGCAGGCGACCTCGATCCTGACCGGCATGTTCACCGACCTGCTGACCGGCGAGGCCCCGATGATCCTGTCCGGCCGTCGGCTCGTGCTGTTCTGGTCGTCGGCGGACCAGGTGCTCGACTTCACCACGAAGGACGACGTCGCCCGGGTCACGGCGCTCGCCGCCCTGGACGACGACGCTCCGCGGGTGATCGAGATGGCGGGCGACCAGGTCACCGCACGCGACGTCGCACGCACCATGGGCGAGCTGACGGGGGAGCGCTTCCGGCTGCAGTGGGCCGGCACCGCCGGCACCCTGTCCGCGATGAGCGCCGTCGGCCGGCGCCTGTCGAAGAACCCCGACGAGACGTTCCCGGCATGGCAGGGGATGCAGTACTTCGTCAGCATGTTCAGCGGGCAGGCACAGCTGCACCACGTCGACAACGACCGCTACGGCGTGCAGTCGTGGACGAGTGTCCGTGACGTGCTCCGCGCACACCTCAGCGGACAGGGCCACCCGGCGACGGACTGACGGGCGCGGTGTGCGGTCTCCGGCGGCGGAACAGGAACGCGAGACCGACGACGACGACCGGCACCAGTGCGAGCGCGGCGAGCCAGACGAGGACGTCCCACTCCGGTGAGAGCGGCACGCCGAGCGCGCTCGACGAGGTCCGCCAGACCTGGTCGCCGGGCCCCTCGTGCTCGTCCATCCCCGTGACCGGGAACAGCAGTGCCGTCACGATCGCCCAGCCCACCAGTACCGCGACGGCGATCAGCGTCCAGGGACGCGCAGCGGACGGGGCGGACATCTGTGTCACCGGACCGCAGTCCGCGGGCGCTCGGCCCGGGTGCCCCACCACCTGGCGACCAAGGCTGCGGCCCCCAGTGCGAGCCCGACCACGCCTGATCCGAGACACGGGACGAGGACGAGGCCGAGGCCGATGTTCGCGCCGCCGCCCTCCGGGCCGTAGGACGCGTCGTACATCAGCGCCCCGACGCCGAGGAACCCCACGGCGAGGAGCACGGTGCTGACCCAGTGGAGTGTGCGGGCTGTGGTCATGGTGGTCGTTCCCCTCGGAAGTGCCGTTGACGAATCCTCGCACGGCCGTTCCGGCGCACATTCCCGGAGCGGCATCAGTCGCTCGGCACGCGGCCGGCTCGGGCCGCCCGGACGATCTGCCAGACGCAGACCGCGAGCGCGACGGCGCCGGTGACAGCCGCGACCCACGTGCCGGCGGCACCGATCATCGGCGTGGTCGTGCAGGAGCTCGTGCCCGCTCCGGGGACGGCGTCGAGACAAGTGGTCGTCTGGACCAGCAGCAACATCGACACCGTCACGACGACGACCACCGCGACCGTGGCCCACCCCACCACTCGTTCCACCGTGCGCTCCGTCCTGCCTGCCATCGGTGGCTCAACCATGCCGCATGACCGGCCTGACCGGTGTCTCGATCCGGCAACGACTCGACCGCACCGACAGGCGGACTGGAGGCCCGGTGCCAGCTGGCACCGGGCCTCCAGTCCGTCAGCCGCTCGCGGTGACCGCATCGCTCACGCCACGACGGCGGCCGGCGGCACCGGTGCGACGATCGCCGCGACGTCCCGTCGCCGTGCCGCGCCGGTCCGCACCCGGTGCGCCACCGACAGGGACACGGCTGCGGCGACTATCCACGCACCCAACGTGAGGAGCGCGCCCGTCGTGCCGCCCCCGTCGAAGTAGCTGAACCCGGTGACGGCGCCGAACGCGGCACCCGGTGGGAGGGCCTGTCCGACGGTGGCGAGCACGGGCGGCAACAGGTGGGTGCTGATCGTCGCGCCACTCGTGGCGTTGCCGAGGGTGGTGAAGAGGAGCGTCGAGACGATCACGCCCATCGGTCCCACGATCGAGGTGATCGCCATCGTGGACAGCGAGACGCCGACGGCGAGGAGCGAGAGCACCATGATCACGGCGCCTGTCGCTGCGGGGACGGCACCGTCGATCGGCCCGGCGATGACGGCGACCACGGCTGCCGCGGCGATGCTCCCGACCACCGTGACGGCGATCCGGGTGCGGAGGCGCGCGAGGGCGCCGAGTGAGTTCATGACCTGCGCCAGGATGAACGCCGCCAGGGTCGTGCCGAAGACCAGGTAGAACCCAGCGATGCCCTGGGCGTCGTTCGTCGCGAGCGGGACGACGTCCTGTGTGTGGGCGACCGAGGCACCGGCACCGGCCGCGACCCCGGAGAGCATCGTGGTCGCGGCGGTCGTCGCACTCCGTCCCTCGGCGCCCGCCGTGTACAGGGTCCAGCCGTCGCTGCCGGGGACGAGGGCTGCGACCGCGTCGCGGGACCGGACGAGGTCGCGTGCGTCGGAGGCGGAGCCGACGGTGCGCACGTCGGCGCGGTCGCCGAGTGCGTCGCCGGCGGCGTCGGCCACCTGGGTGCCGACGACGGCGATGGGCAGGTGGTGTGGTGTCGGGGCCTTCTGCAGGCCGATGTACAGGCCGGCGAACGCTCCGGCGACGGTCATCGCGACCAGGACCTGGGTGACGAGGACGGGCAGCACCCGGCGGACCGGGGGGAAGCCGACCGACTTCGCAGCGTTGTTAGTAATCGATTCATTACTCATGGAATCGGATGATACCCTCGCGGCATGACGACAGCAAGGGGTCCGGTCCCGAAGGGTGCGGAGCGCATGGCCGGCAGCCAGCGGCGCGAGGCCACCCTGACCGCGGCGGCCGCCGTGTTCGCCCGGCAGGGGTACCACGGCGCGACCACGGAGCGCATCGCCCAGGCCGCGGGCATCAGCCAGCCGTACGTCGTCCGGATGTTCGGCTCGAAGGAGAACCTGTTCCTCGCCGTCGTCGACGGGTGCCTCGAAGCCGTGCTCGACGCGTTCCGGGCGGCACTCGACGACGGGCAGCCGGGCACCGTCGCGTCCCGCCTCGGCGCTGCGTACCGTGCGCTCGCGACCGAGGACGGCGTGCACCTCATCGTGATGCAGTCGTACATGCTCGGTGCCGACCCCGTCGTCGGACCGGTCGCCCGAGACGGCTTCACCCGGATCCTGCACTTCCTGGTCGAGGAGGCCGGGCTGTCGGAGTCCGCGGCGGAGTCGTTCCTGGCCAAGGGGATGCTCATCAACACGCTGCTCGGCATCCGGCTCGGGGACCAGGACGACCCGCTCGCGCAGCGGTTCACCCAGACGGTGTTCGACCAGGACCCCACAGGACCCGGGCCGACCGACCGCTGACCAGACCCGTCGTCAGGCGACGCGCTCGACCCGTTCGACGAGCTCCCTGACGGCGTCCGTCGCGCTCGGGCGCTGCGCGGTCTCCTCGCTCAGTCGCCGTGCCGCGGCGAAGTGACTGCGCTCCGCGAGCATCCGGTGCACCGCCGGGCCGACCGCCGACGGCTCGTCGACCACGACCGCGACACCGGCCTCGGCGGCACGGGCAGCGTTGATGAACTGGTCCGCGCCCTGCGGGAGCAGCACCATCGGCACGCCCACGCTGGCCGCGGCGAGCACCGTGCCGGCACCGGCCGCTGCGACGACCAGGTCCACGCCCTCGAGCAGCTCGCGCATCGGGCGGAACGGCACGAAGCGCACGTGCTCGCTGTCGTCGAGGCGCTCGCCGATGACCCCGACGGTCGCCACCAGGTCGGCCTCGTCGGGCTGGAAACCGTCGAGGATCGCCGTCAGCAGCGCGGCGTCGCCGAAGACCGTGCCGAGGGTGACGAGCACCCGCGGTCGTCCTCCGCGCGCCGAGACCGGTGCGAGCGGCTGCTCGGCGGCGGCGGCGTCCGGTCGGCTGTGCGGTTCGGAGCGGAACGGGATCGTGACGGGCGGCTGCGTCCACCCGGGTGCCTGCAGCGACACCGGCGTCGGGTCGAGCAGGGCGATGGGCGGGGTCGGCACCACTCCTCGCTCGGCGTAGCGGGGGAGGACGAGCTCGGCCATCGGGCGGCGGAACTCCTCGGGGACCTCGGGGCCGAAGGCGACGATCGCGTACGGCACGCCGAGTTCCGCGGCGACGAGCGGCCCGACCAGGTCGACGGCGTCCGCGACGACCACGTCGGGCGCCCACCCGCGCGCTGCGCGCACGGCGTCGTCGACGGTCAGGTCGACGCGGGTGCCGGCGAAGAACTCGGCGACGGCCGCCGGCTCGGGCCGGTTCGCGGGGTCGCTGCCGGGGATGCGGCGGGCCACTTCGGAGAACAGGTCGGGAGGCATGGGTCCGGCCGCCAGGACCGGCACCGTGGGCAGTTCGGTCGCCAGGGGCTCGCGCATCCCACCACTGGTGAGCAGGGCGGCATCGTGGCCGGCCGCCTGTGCGGCACGGGCGAGCGGGACGAGGGGCAGGAGGTGTCCGAGTGCGGGGACGCCGGAGAAGAGGATGCGCAAGAGGGGTCTTCCTGGTTCGGGGTCAGTCGGCGGCGAGGACGAGCGGGATGCTGCGTCGGCGTCCGGTGACGAGGGGGATCGTGCCGGCGGCCACCATGAGCACGAGGCTCACGAGGGCGGCGGGCAGGGCGGCCTGCAGGCCCAGGTGGGGCTGCGTGCCGGGGACGGTGACCGCGAGCGCGACGGCTTGTCCGCAGGCGGTCAGCACGAGGACGACGGCGGCGACGAGGACCGCGGTGCCGACGAGGATGACGGACTCCCACGCTGCGCGGGCGAGCACGGTGGCGCGGGACCCGCCGGCGGCCTCGACCAGCGCGGCCTCCTGCTCGCGGGTGCGTCCGGCCATCAGGACGGTGGCGGCCGCGCCGAAGAGCGACACGAGCAGCGGCCCGCCGAGCATGAGCAGGACGCTCTGCACGTCGAGTCCACCACCCGACGACGACCCCGTGGTCCGGTGCACGGCGTCACCCAGGGTGTCGAAGCCGGCGAAGAGGCTGCCGGGCAGGGCGATCGTGATGACGAGCGCGCTCACCGTGGCGCTGCTCCGGTCGACGGAGAACGCGGCGGCGTTGCGTGCGAGGAACCACGATGCCGATCGGTGCGCGGGCACCACCGCGGTCCAGGCTCGGAGGGTGGCCGGGAACACCACGGGGCCGATCGCGGTGCAGGCCGCCGTCACGAGCGGCCCGATCAGCAGCACCTGCCCTCCGGTCCGGACGCCGGCGTCGACGATCGAACTGGTCAGGAGCCCGGCGAGCAGCAGTGCGACGGCACTCGCGGCCCAGCGGGTCCAGGTCGTCCGGGTGCGGACGGACTCGGGCTCCCGCAGGACCTCGATCGGGCGGACGAGACCGGCTCGGCGCGACGGCCGGAGACTGCTCAGGACGACCACGACCGTCACGGCGAGCACGACCGAGACAGCGCTCGTCGGACCGAACCGTTCGTCGAGGTCCCGGAGCCCGTCGGACTCCGACAAGCCGAAGTGCAGGAACGCCGGCACGAACGGCGCCACGACGAGGCAGCCGATCGTGCTGCCGACCAGCGCCACGACGGCGAGCTGCAGCCGGACGACCGCCGTCACCGTGCGGGACGGCACCCCCACCAGCTGCCAGAGCGCGTAGCCCCGCCGCTGCAGGTCGATCGTCAGGCGGGTGACGCTGCCGAGGACCGCGGTGACGGCGACGATCGTCAGCACGACGACGAGCGACGCGAGCGTGGTGAGGCCGCCGGCCCGGAGCAGGTCCGTCGGTCCGCCTGACCCGATGATCGCGAAGCCGGTCTCGAGCATCCCGGCCGCGATGGCGGCAGCCGCCGCGGTGGCTGCGCTGACGACGAGTGCGCCGATCCAGATGCCGGCGTTCTGCCGCAGGTCGCTCAGGACGAGTCGGAGCACGTCAGGCCTCCTGCGCGGCGGCGGTCAGGGCTTTGAGGACCTCGGCGGCGTCCGGGTGCGCCAGCTCGCGGTGCACGGCCCCGTCGCGCAGGACGAGCACACGGTCGGCACGCGCAGCCGCTTCGAGGTCGTGCGTGACCATCACCACTGACCGGTCACCGTCGGCCACCCGGCGCAGCAGGTCGAGGACGGCGTCACCGGCGGTGGTGTCGAGGGCGCCGGTCGGCTCGTCGGCGAACACGACGTGCGGTTCGGACGCCAGGACCCGGGCGATCGCGACCCGCTGCTGCTGCCCGCCGGACAGCGCACCCGGTCGGTGGTCCCCGCGGTCGGCGAGTCCCACCGAGGCGAGCGCGGCGTCGACCTGGGCTGCTGAGACCGGCCGGTGGGCGAGGCTGGCGGGCAGCGCGATGTTCTGCCGCGCGGTCAGCGACGGGATGAGGTTGAAGGACTGGAACACGAAGCCGACCGTCGAACGCCGGAGTGCCTGCAGTTGCTTCGGTCGGAGGGTCTCGAGGCGTTGCCCGGCGATCGACACCGATCCGCTGTCGTAGGGCTCGAGGGCGGACAGGCAGTACAGCAGCGTCGACTTGCCGGAGCCGCTGGGGCCGACGACGGCAACGAACTCGCCCGGCAGCACGGACAGTGAGACACCCCGGAGCACCGGGACCCTCGACTGTTCCGGCCCGGGGAACGACTTCGTCAGGTCATGTGCCTGCAGGAGGGGTTCGGTCATGGTGTCAGTCCGTCTCGTTCTCGTCGTCGTTCTCGGATGTCGGACCGCAGGATGCCGAGGACCCGCGCGTACCGACGCTCCTGGTAGATCCCGTGCACAGCGGCGAGCAGGACGGCCGTGACCACCCCGGTCGCCAGGGACGCGGACGGCGCCCACGTGCTCGCGGTCAGCAGTGCCGCCCCGGCACCGGCGACGATGCAGTTCACGACCGCGATCGCGCTCGACAGCGTGAAGAACACCCCGCGCCAGGACAGCCGGAGCCCGATGTCGAGCAGCTCGTTCGGCGCGATCCGGTCCTCGGGCACCGGGAAGTACCGCGGGGCGCCGGGCAGGATCGTGCCGTACCAGCGGCGGATCCGCTGCATCGCGGCGAGGGCGACCACGTCCTCCAGCGAGGTCTGGACGAGTCGCTCGTAGGTGAAGACCCCGAGCAGCACGACGACCGGGATCACCACGGCGAGGTAGCCCGTGGCGAAGTCGGTGTCGGCCAGGAACCCGAACGCCACCAGGGCGCTCGACAGTGTCGTCAGGTAGATCGCGGCCCGGGTCGACGACTCCGAGACGGTGATGCCGCGCGCGGTCTGGAGCACGAAGTGCTCGGTCACGAGGGCCGTGAAGAACGCGCTCGGCGCGTCCGGCAGCCGCGCAGCCGCGTGGTCGGCGGTGTCGTCGGCGGAGCCTTCCGGCATGGGCGCCTCCCGGTGGTCGTCGTGGTCGCGACCCGATGCCGGGTCGCCGCCACGAGGCTCGCAGCTGGTCCGCCCACGGCGCATCCGTTGCGTGACGTAACCCGTGCCTCCAGGCCGTGGGCCGGTGCGTCAGTCCGTCGGACCGGACGCTGCCAGCGCGGCCGCGAGCTCGGTGCGACTCGTCACGCCGAGCTTGGGGAACACCTTGTACAGGTGGGTGCTGACGGTGCGGTGCGACAGGTAGATGCGGTCCGCGATCTCGCGGTTCGTCATGCCGGCGGCGGCGAGCCGCGCGATCTGCAGCTCCTGGGGTGTGAGCCGTTCGCGTGTCGGCGCCGTCGTGCTGTCGGCCCGTTCCGGGGCCTCGCCGGCTGCGCGGAGTTCCGCCGCGGCGCGGGCGGCGAAGCCAGCGGTGCCGGCGGCGTCGAACGCGTGGAGCGCCTCGCGGAGGTGCAGCCGTGCCTCGACCACCCGGCGCTCGCGGCGGAGCCACTCGCCGAACAGCAGCTGGGTCCTGGCCAGTTCGACCGGGGCGTCGGCGAGGCGACCGGTCTCGATCGCGCGGGCGTAGAGGGACTCCGGGTCCGCGCCGCCCGCGCCGTCGGTTCCCGCCGCGTCCGTGCCCTCGGCGAGCAGGGCCCGGCTCCGCACGACGAGGGCGGTCAGGTGCGCGGACCCGGTGGTACGGGCGACCGCCTCGGCCTCGGCGAGGTTCTCGACGACCGAATCGGGCCGACCGCCCCGGACCGCGGCCTCGGTGCGGTCGGCGATCGCCCACAGGGACCGGGTCGCGTGGACGGTCATGTGCGTGAACTCGATCTGGGCGTCCCGGTGGCGCCGCTGACCGAGGGCGACCAGTCCCGCTGCCCACCGCGCGTCGGCGCTGGCCAGGGCGAGCCGCCCGCCGTGCGCGAACTCCGAGCCCTCGCGCAGGGCGGCCGAGGCGGCCTCGTCGTCGCCGAGCAGGGCGTGGCCCCGGGCGAGCGTGGCGTAGGCCATCCCGGCGATGAGCGGGAGCTGGACGTCGCGGGCGATGCGGACGGCGTACTCGGCGTCGGCCAGACCGTCCCGCACCCGCCCGCGCAGCATGAGCACCGTCGCCCGGCCGCGGAGCGCCTGGGTCTCGTCGGCGACGGCGCCGAGCTGGTGTGCACGCTCGTACGCCAGCTCCCAGCACGTCAGCGCGGTCTCGAGGTCCTGCTGGGACTCGGCTGCGATCGCGAGGGACGCCATCGCGAGCGGTTGCTCGGTGAGCTGCGGCACCAGGTGTGCGAGTTCGGTGCGCAGGTGCTGGGCGGAGCCGAGCGGCGCCAGCACGGCGAGGGCCACCGACTTCAGCGGGCTCGCCGAGCGTGTCGCGAGCAGGGCCGCCTCGATGTCCTGCCACTCCGATCGCGGCAGGTTGCGGCCGCGGGCGTTGAGGGCCGCCGCCCAGAGCACCCGCACGAGTCGGTCCGCGTGCTCCGGGCCGGCGAGCACGGGTCGGATCCGGCGGAGTTCGATGCGCGGTCGACCGGCAGCACCCGTGGTCAGGCTCAGCACCGTCTGCGTGACCGCGGTCTCGGTGACCGTCTCGGGGTCGGCGGCGAGGGAGTCGACCTGCTCCAGGAGCTCGATCGCCTCGGCCGTCATGCCGGCGGCCCGTGCGGTCTCGGCAGCTCGGCCCAGCCGACGTGCCCGACCGGTGACGCCCTGCGACAGGGTGGCCGCACGCTCGTAGGCCCGGACCGCCTCGGGGCGGGCACCCCGCTGTGCCGCGCGGTCGGCGGCGGTCTCGAGGTCGGCGGCGATGGACTCGTCCCGCTCGAACGTCGCCGAAGCCCGGTGCCAGGCGGCGCGCATGCCGTCGGTGACCACCGACGCGAGTGCCCGGTGCGCCGCGGACCGTGCGGCGGCCGAGGCGTTGCCGATCACCGCCGAGCGCAGGAGCGGGTGTCGGAAGCGCAGGGAGACGAGGTCGGTGCGGAGGAGCCCGAGTTCCTCGAGCGGCTCGAGGTCGTCGACCCCGAGGTCCATCGTGCGGGCCGCCGCCATGACGTCCTGCAGGCCCGCGTCGTCGGCCGCCGCGGCGAGCAGCAGGAACGAGCGGCTGCCGGACGGGACGGCGGCGACCTGCTCGAGGAACGCCTGCTCGAGCCGCCGCGTGGTGGGGAGCCGGGATGCGATGGTGGCCGGGCCGCCCGTGGTCCAGGTGACGGGCAGTTCGTGCAGGGCGAGTGGGTTGCCGCCGGCCTCGGCCAGCACCCGTCGGCGGACCGAGGTGGACAGGGTACCGGCGTGGGCGTCGAGCAGGGCCTCGGCGGCGGCGTCGGCGAGCGGTCCGAGCTCGAACCGCGTGAAGCTGCACGGGGGCGCGGCATTCGGGGCGTGTCCGGTCCGGGCCGCCGCGATGACGACGACCGCGGCGTGCGTGAGCCTGCGCCCCACGAAGTCGAGCACCTCGGTGGTGGACCGGTCGAGCCACTGCAGGTCCTCGGCGCGGACGAACACCGGGCGGTGCGACGCGGCCTCCTCGAGCAGCCCGAGCGTCGCGGTGCTCACCAGCAGGCGGTCCGGACTCGGGCCGTCCTCGACCGCGAGGGCCGTGAGCAGTGCGGTGCGCTGGCGCGGCGGCAGGGCGGACGCGAAGGGCAGCAGTGGGTGGAGCAGCTCGTGCAGGCCGTCGAAGCCCACGCTGTTCGCCCCCTGGATGCCGGTGCAGGTCAGCACGCGGAAGCCGGCCCGCCGCGCGTGCCGCTCGACGGCGGCGAGCAGCGTCGTCTTGCCGATGCCCGCCTCACCCTCGACCAGGACCGCGGCGCCGCGCTCCGCCGCTTCGTCCTCGGCTGCCCCGTCGGCAGACGCCGCCGCCACGTCGTCGAGCAGGCGCGTGAGGGCCGCGAGTTCGTCCGCGCGGCCGAACAGTGCACGGTCGGGGAGCGGCGGTGACACGGCTCGTTCGGTGTCCACACGCTGCCCTTCGCTCGTTTAGGTGATCTTTCACCTAAGTTACGTCGCGCTGGTGCGTGAGGGCAAGCGCAGCTAGGGGTGGTCGGCCGGTCGGGGCAGGGTGCCGTGCTCGAGCACCGACTCGTACACGCGCTCGAGTACGTCGGCGAAGCCCGCCAGCTCGGCCTCGCGCAGCTCGCCGAAGAACATGTCCTTGACGAGTTCGGTGTGGCGCGGCGTCGCTTCGCGGAGCGTCCGCCAGCCCGTGTCGGTCAGGGCGACGGCCGTGGTGCGGCGGTCGTGTTCGCTCCGACGGAGCTCGAGGAACCCGCGTTCGGCCATGCGTTTGGCGTGGTGCGAGGCGCGGCTGCGCTCCCACCCGATGCGGGTCGCCAGGGCCGACATCGTCATCTCGCCGCCCGGCTCGCTCGTGAGCGCGACGAGGACGTCGTAGTCGGCGAGCGAGATGTCACTGTCCGCGCGCAACTGCCGGTTCATCTCGTACCGCAGGCGCAGCTGGAGCTTCATGTACGCGTACCAGGTCCGCACCTGCTCGGCGCTCATGTAGGCGTACGGGGACTCCGGGGGCACCTCGTGCTGCATCGACATCGCCCGTGTCCTCCTGCCTCGCCCGCCGTCCAGACGCCCGACCATCATCGCAGGGTGCCTGGCGCTGCGGCGGGTCGGGCGTCTGCGGGTGGGTTCAGCTGGTCAGCAGCGTGTAGACCTTCGCGATGCGGTCACCCTCGACGAAGCAGATGTCCATCCCGGACACGACGGGCGGCGCTCCCTCCGGTCCGAAGTGCCAGGCGAGGTACCCCATCCCGTGGTTCTCGTAGACCGGACCGGCGGGCGAGAACACGAACCCGGGGGCTTCGTCGAGCAGGCGCTGCGCCTTGGTGTGCAGGGCGTCGTGGCCGGTGACGACCTCGTCGGGGTCCAGGAACTCGACGTCGGGGGCGTAGGTCCGCTCGATGGCGGCGCGGCGGCGGTCCGGGTCCCGTTCCCCGAACACCTCGAACAGGTTGGCGTGCATGAGCGATTCGAGCGGTTGCGACATGGTGTCTCCGTCGGTGGTCGGTGGTCGGTGGCGGTGTGCTGTGGTGGCGGTCTTCGTCACGTGTGCGACGGGGACCGGTCGGTCCAGTCGAAGACCAGGTCCCGGTGCCCGATCGCCCACCCGCCCTCGACCCGGACGAACCGGTCGAGGTAGCGGATGGCCATCGTCAGGAGCACCCGCTCGCCGCCGTCGTGCAGGACGTGGAACGCGACGCAGTACGTCTCGCCGTCGGCGGTGTCGGGTCCCGTGAACCGGATCGTGGACTGGCCGTTGAGGTACGTCGTCACCTCGTACCGGGCGATCAGTCCGGCGAACGTCTCGGCCAGGTGCTCCCGACCGTGGATCGTGTCGACCGGCTCGTGCGAGGAGGGGTCGCCCTCGTACAGCGCGACGACCCCGTCCTCGGTGAACACGGACGCCTCGAGCACGGCGTCGCGTCGGTCGGCCCCGCGGGCGTAGGTCGCCAGGAGCGTCCGGATCTCCTCGCGCGCGACGAGCGTCTCGAGCTTGTCCGGGGTGCCCGCGCGGGCACGCTCCTGCTCAGGCAAGGGCAGCACGGAGCGACGCGGTGGCGAGCATCAGCGCGTGCTTCGCGGCCTCGGTGTCGTGCAGTGCGTTCACCATCACGAAGTCGTGGACGATGCCGCCGAAGCGGGCGTTCGTCGCCTTGACGCCGGCCTCGCGCAGGCGTGCCGCGAAGGCCTCGCCCTCGTCGCGGAGCACGTCGGCCTCCCCGGTGATGACGAGGGTCTCCGGCAGGGTCGCGAGCACCTCGAGCGGTGCGCGGAGCGGCGACACCGTGGGCAGGGCGCGCACGGCCTCGTCGGTCGTGTACTGGTCCCAGTACCACTGCATGCCGGCGCGGGTGAGGAAGTAGCCCTCGGCGAAGTCCTCGTACGAGCCGGTGTCGAACGCGGCGTTCGTCACCGGGTAGAAGGCGACGAGCTTGACGAACTCGACGTCCCCGCGCTCGGCGGCGAGGAGCGCCAGGGCGATCGCCATGTTGCCACCCACCGAGTCACCCGAGACCGCGAAGCGCGAGGCGTCCAACCCCTTCTCGCCGCCCTCCTCGACGACCCACCGGGCCGCAGCGTACGACTGCTCGAGCGCGACCGGGTGGCCGACCTCGGGGGAGCGGTCGTACTCCGGGAACACGACGGCGGCGTTCGACCCGATGGCGAGGTCGCGCACCAGGCGGTCGTGGGTGTGGGCGTCGCCGAAGACCCAGCCGGCACCGTGCACGTACAGGATCACGGGCAGGTTCGCGGTGGTGCCGGCTGGCTTGACCAGGCGGATCTTCACGGTGCCGGTGGGACCGCCCTCGATCTCCAGCCACTCCTCGTCGACCTCGGGCTTGAAGATGGGGGAGTCCTGCACGGAGTCGACCGCCTTGCGTCCCTCGGCGGGCGGCAGGTCGTTCAGGAACGGCGGGTTCGACGTCGCGTCGACGAACTCCTGGGCGGCGGGCTCCAGGGCGATGTGCTTCGGGTTTCCGGTCATGGTGGGCTCCTCGTGGATCGCTGGTGACGGATGGTGCGTGGCGTGCTCCACGCTGACAGGAGGCCCGTCCCGGCAGCATCCGTCAGGTGACGTATCCGGAAGCCAGCGTCCAGAGCCGCTCCGCCTCACCGTGGTCCAGCGCGTACCGCGCCACCCCGCGGTCGTGGCCGGTGCCGTCGTCGAGCACGGGCGACTCCTGGTTGTCCTCGAAGTACCGCCCGGTCACGCCGGCGACCAGCGGGGAGGCGACCAGCAGTGCCGACGTCGCCGCGCCCTGCGCCGGGGTCTTGAAGAACGGCTGCTCGATCCGGTTGCCGTCGTCGTCGAGTGCGCCCATCGCCCGGAGTGTCGCGTCGTCGAGGTGGCGCTGCAGCCGGGTCGTGATCCAGCCGGGCATCACCGCGTTCGCGGTGACGCCGTGCTCCGCCCAGCGGTCCGCGACGCCCACCGCGAGGAGCACGTCGGCCGTCTTCGACTGCGCGTAGGCGGCCCACCGGTCGTACGGACGCACGGCGAAGTGCGGGTCCTCGAAGTGGAACGGGGAGCGCAGGTGCGCGGTCGAGCTCACCGTCACCACCCGGGCGGACCCGGCGGCGAACAGGTGCTCCCGCAGCCCGAGCAGCAGGGCGAAGTGGCCGAGGTGGTTCGTCGCGAGCTGCATCTCCCAACCCGATGCGGCGAGTTGCTTCTCGGGCAGGGCCATCACGCCGGCGTTGGCGACCACCCCGTCGACCGTGCCCTGCCACGCGTCGGTGAAGCGGCGCACGGAACCGAGGTCGCTGAGGTCGAGCGCACGCGGCACGACCCGGCCACGGGCCTCCAGGTCGGCGAACGCCGCGTCCGCGCGGACCGTGTCGCGCACCCCGACGACGACCTCGGCTCCGGCGCCGGCGAGGGCGCGGGCGGTCTCCGCACCGATGCCGGAGGCGCCGCCGGTCACCAGGTACCGGCGGCCGTGCAGGTCCACGTCGGCGAGGACGTCGGCCGCGGTGGCGGACGCGGAGAAGGGGGTGCGGACGGGGTCAGACATCGTCGCGCTCCGTCCGTACCGTGGCGAGCCGCTCGAGGATCCGGGCCAGCTGCTGCGGCATGTCGCCGGGCTTCCGGGCGGTGACGAACTGGCCGTCCTCGACGACCGGCTCGTCGATCCAGGTGCCGCCGGCCGCACGGACCTCGTCGGCGACCTCGTGCCAGGACGTCAGGCTGCGTCCGTCGACCAGCCCGGCGGAGGCCAGGACCTGGGGTCCGTGGCACACGGCACCGATGAGTCGGCCCGTGGCGGCGAAGTCCCGGAGGAACGCCAGGGCCTCGGGGACGGTCCGGACCTCGGCCGGGGCCAGGCCGCCGGGGATGAAGACCGCGTCGTAGTGCTCGGCGGTGGCGTCCGCGACGCGCTGCAGCCCGGTCCGCAGGGACAGGCCGACGTACCCGGTGACGGTCCCGCCGTCGGGCGTCAGGACGTCGACGTCGTAGCCGGCCTCGACGAACCGGTAGTAGGGGTAGAAGAACTCGACGTCCTCGACGCGGTCCGCGGTGACGATCGCGATGCGGCCGATGGGCGGTCGGTCGGCGCGGATCGCGGCACGGTTGTCGGTGACGCGGGGGTCGGTGGTGGTGGGCACGGTGGTCACTCCTTCGGTTCCGAGGTCGTTGCCTCGGCTTTGTTTGACAAGCATCAAACCATTGAGATCATTCCTGATAGGTTTGATGCATGTCAAACGAAGAGCCGAAGGTCGGGCACGATCCCTTCCCGCTGCCCGACGTCGACGACCTCGAACTCGTTCGGGTGCTCCGGGCGGCCGGTGACCCCGCGCGACTCGTGATCATCGAGCGACTGTCGGACGGCGACTACCACCCGTGCAACCTCACCGACTACCGACTCGACATCCACAAGACGACGCTCTCGCACCACTTCAAGGTGCTGCGCGAGTCCGGACTGACCCGGACCCGTGTGACGGGACGCGAGCACGCCGTGCAGCTGCGCCGGGACGCGCTCGAGGCGCGCTGGCCCGGGCTGCTCGACACCCTCGTCGCGGCTGCGGTGCGGGACGACCCCGAGGCGCAGGCGGCGCCCGGGGTGGCGGCGGCGGGCTAGCGGCGAGCCGCTGCCGCCAGAGCGGCGGTCATGCCGGCCCGGTCGTGCCGCACGCCGTACGCCGGCTGGTCGCGTTCGTACCGCCAGCCCTCGCTCAGCGGTCCCACGTCGACCACGTCGAACCCGAACCGGTCGAGCAGCTCGGTGACGACGGCCTTCGCGTCCGCGTCGTCCCCGGCGACGGTCAGGGCTCGGCGCCCCGGTGTTCCGGCGGGGGACCCGTCCGTGGTGACGTCGGCGGCGCCGAGGTTGTTGAACGCCTTGATGACGCGAGCATCCGGCAGCGACTGCTGGAGCAGCTCGGAGGTGGTCGGCACCGCGCCCTGCTCGAGCTCGTCCACCGGTCCGAAGAACTCCGGGTAGTAGTTGCCGGTGTCGACGACGACCTTGCCCGCGAACGCCTGGGCCGGCAGGTCCCGGTAGCCGTTGATCGGGATCGAGACGACGACCACGTCACCGGCCCGGGCGGCGTCGGCGACGGTGGCTGCTCCGGCACCGGGGGAGAGCTCGTCGATCAGGGACTCGAGCGTCTCGGGCCCGCGGGAGTTCGCGAGGACGACGTCGAGACCGACGGCGATCGCGCGGCGGGCGATCTGCGCGCCGACGTTGCCGGCGCCGATGATGCCGAGGGTCTCGAGGGGGGTGCTGGTCATGGTCCGTGCTCCTGACGTGGTGCGGGTGGTGTCCCGCCAGGATCCGTGGTCCGGCCGGTCGGAGGCATCCGTCGGACGACGTAACCGCACCGCGGCGGCGTCGTCCGACGGGTGCTGCCCCGGCTACCGGATCTCGAGGTCGTACAGCGAGTAGCCGTACGGGGTCGCCCGTTCGACACCGTGCACGCGGACGTACCGCCACGAGCCGTCCAGGGCGTGCCGGTCGGTCCCGCCGTCACCGTCGGTCTCGGTGGCGAGCGTCGTCCACCCGTCGTCGCCCGCGTTCCGCGCCTCGATCCGGTAGGAGCGTCCGAAGGCGTCCTCCCACCGGAGCACCGCGCCGTGCAGGCGCTGCGGTGCGCGGAGGTCGACGGCGAGCCACTGGTCGTCGGTGTGCCCGCTCGCCCAGCGCGATCCCGGGTCGCCGTCCACGGCGTTCCGTGCGGGGACGCCGTCGCCCTCGTCGGCCGATGACGACACGGTCGCCCGTCGTGCCAGGTCCGGCGTCGGTTCGCCCTGCGTCGAGGTGACGCGGAGGTCCCAGAGGGAGACACCGAACGCGGTGTGCCGGCGGTCTGCGACGACCCGGACCCAGCGGCCGGTGACGTCGTCGCCCTCCAACCGGTGGATCACCTCGCCGCCGGTCCCGTGGGCTTCTTCCGCGACGGTCCGCCAGGGGGCGTCTTCGTCGTCGCGGACCTGGACGCGGTAGGCCTCGGCCCACGCGGCCTCCCAGTCGAGCTGCACCTGGTCGATCGGCACGACCTGCCCGAGGTCGACGGCCACCCACTCGCCGTCACGTGCTGCGCTCGCCCACCGGGTCCGGGCGTCGCCGTCGACCGCGTTGCCGCCGGACAGGTCACTGCGCTCGTCCGACGAGGTGGTGACGGGCTTGCCGGCGGCAATGTCGCGAGCGCGGGCGGGTGCCGTTCCGCCGTCGTCGTCACCGTCGGTCGCCTCGTCGAGGGTCGTGACGGTGGCCGTCCCGGATGCTCCTGGCACGGTGGCCGTGACCGTCGCGGTCACGCCGCCCTCGGTCGCTGCGGTGACGACGCCGCCCGGTTCGACACTTCCGCCGCCGTCGACGGCCCACTCCGGGCGGTCCGCGGCGAGCCGCCCGCCGAACCCGTGGCGGTCGAATCCGTAGGCCGCCATCCGGACCGTGTCACCGGTGCGGACGGTCGCGTTGCGCGGCGCGACGAGGACGTCCTCGACGTCGACGGTCGAGGCCGCCGGGGTGCCGGACACGTGCACCTCCCAGATGGAGTACCCGTACCCGGTGAGGCGATCGGTCAGGTGCAGGCGCACGAACCGGGCGGTCGCGCCCACGGACACCGTGTCCGCGTCGGCGGTGGTCTTGTCGACGGTCCGCACGTCGCGCCAGGGGCCGTCGGCGGTGTCCCTGACCTGCAGCACGTACCGTGCGGCGGCCGCGTTCTCCCAGTCCACCCGCACGGTGTCGACGTCGGTCAGCCGCCCGAGGTCGATCGTGTAGTCGACCTCGTCCACACCGTGCGCGCTCTCCCACCGGGTGCTGCGGTCCCCGTCGACGGCCTTCCCGGCGACGTTCCCGCCGTCCGAGGAGCTCGCGTCGACGTCGGCACCCGCTGCGGCGTCGGGGATCGACATCACCGAGGCGACGACCGCCGAGCCCTCGACACCGCCACCGGTCGCGACGACGTACCCGGAGCCCGCGGCGGTGGTCGTCACGATGCCGTCGTTCCCGGCGCTTCCGGCACCGGTGTACGACCAGGCGACGTCGGCAGGCAGGGCCGCCGGGTCGCCGTACTGGTCGTGGCCGGCGGCACGGAACCGCTGTGGCGTCCCGACGACGAGCCGGCCGAAACCGGGCGTGACGTCGAACCCGGTGAGGACCGGTGCCGGTGCGACCCGGAAGGCGTACGACCCGTGCACGCCGCCGATCGTGGCGGTGACCGTCGCCTGCTCCGCGCGCTCCGATGCGCGGTGGACGCCCTCGGCGCTGATCGTGCCGGTGTCGGTCGACCAGGTGACGTCGTCCAGGGCGACGGTGGCGCCGTACTGGTCGTAGCCGGTCGCGGTGAAGGTCGTGGTCGCACCGGGGACGATCGTCTTCGGGGCGCCCTCGGTGCTGACGACCACCTCGGTGAGCCGCGCGTCCAGGTGCGACGTGATCTGCGTCTGCGCCGGGACCGCGATCTGGCCGATCACCTCGGTGCCCTCGTAGACGTCGTACGTGTGCTGCACGGTGTCGGGGTTGTCGAGCACGTAGCTGATCGTGCCGTCCGGTGCGCGGAACACCTGGCTGAGCGGGTCCGAGGTGTGCCGGTCGGTGACCTCGGTGCCGACGGTCCGGTTCGACATCGCCTGGTGGTAGACGAGGCCGGCCATCGACTGTCCGGTCACGGCCGGGTCGTCGGCCGCCCACAGTGCGGCGTGCACGTCGGCGTAGGTGTCCGGGTCGTACTGCCCGAGGAACCCGAGCACGACGTTGCCGAGGGCGTCACCCATGCCGCTGAACACCCGCGCGGCGTGCTCGGTGTCCTCGCCCGGGGTGTGGTCGGTGAGGTCGACGCCGTACAGCTGGTCGATGGTCGCGGTGTCGGCGCGGAAGTCGTCCACCAGGAACGGCATCAGCGGGGACGGCGTCGGCCAGTCCTGGGGCTTCCGGTCGGCGGTGGGACCGTCGAGCTCGGAGGGCACCAGCGAGTCGGGCAGGTTCTCCGGGGTCCAGTACCGGTCGGGGAACACCACCCGTCCGTCGTCGTCCACGCTCACCAGCAGGGTGTCGGTGGCCGGGTCGTACAGGGGGTTCGCCGCGGTTCGCCGGGTGACGTACCCGGGGTGGTTCGTCTCGACCGCACGGATCGCGTCCTGCAGCTCACCGATCGCGGCCGGGCGGTCGCGGGTGATCTTCACGTCGCCGTAGCTGCCGACGCCCCACCACTTCTTCGTGAGCATCTGGATGCGTGCCGCGTTGCCGTCCCTGACCCCGGCCTGCCCGATGGACTCCGGGCGGGCGGCCATCATCTCGCGCATCAGGGCCTTCGAGAAGCCCGGGTCCCAGCCGAAGTAGTCGAACCACGGGGCGATCGGCATCCACTGGATGCCGGAGATCCAGGCGGGGTCGCCGGAGAAGTACGTCGCGTGGGCCTGCCCGGAGTCGAACAGGATCCCCGCCTGCCCGTGCTCGTACTCGTCCGGGAACGCGCCGTTGCCGTCGTACGACGCCGAGGCGGGGTTGCCGCGGACGTTCTGCCAGTAGTCGCGGACGGCCGCGCGCTCGGTGACGTACTGCACCGCACCGGCGGCCTGCATCTCCTCGTCGCCGAGGACCGAGCCGAGCAGGAAGAGCCCCGCCTCGGACTGGATCGCCTCGGACGACGACTCCTGGTTGTTGCCGCCGGGTGACGACACACCGCCGGCGTTCGACCGGCCCTCCCAGACGCCGAACGTGCGCATGTGCGGGAACCGGGCGTCGTCGCGGTCCCAGTTCGCGTACTGCTTCGCCACGAGTGTCGCCATGCCCTGGTACTTCGCGGCCCACTCGTGGTCGACCCGGCCGAGCATGGCGGTCGCGACGGCGAAGTACCCGTAGTGGAAGTGGTTGTCGTTGAACTGGGCCGACCCGTACGAGTCGGCGAACCCGATCAGGGCCTTCCACGTCGGGTACATCGCGAAGAAGTGCTCCGCTTCGCCGTCCGTGTACGTGTACCAGTCGGTCAGGGCGCGTTCGAGGGTGTCCTGCAGCGTCCGGGCGTCCTCGGTGGCACCGATCTGCCGCGCGATCGTCATGTACTCGGCGAGCTGCAGGACGTCCTTGCCGCCCCAGTAGGTGTCCCCGCCGTACGTCGTCTTCGCGGCGTACTCGTGCAGGTACTCGCGCATGACCTCCTCGGAGTACGGGTCGTCGCCGACCGCCTCGGGCGTGGCACCGATCGGCGTGATGCCCGTGAACGCGTAGTCCAGGGTCCAGCCGTCGTGGCCGACGGTGGTCCGCATGGTGCCGCGCGGGGTCTCGTAGGTGGCGCCGGTGAAGCGCAGGTTCGTGGTGGCGTCGGCGTACTGGTGCTGCAGCCAGCCCTGCACGGTGTCGTGGTTGTCGCCCTGCAGCGTGTCGGTGCGGATCGACCACTGCTGGCGGACGTTCGCCGCCGCCGCGTCGTACGAGTACGTCATCGTCGTGTCACGGGGGACCGCGAAGGCGGTGCGGTGCAGGTCGTCCAGAGAAAGGCCATGCTCGGGCACCGCGCTGAGCACCAGGTAGGGCGTGCCCGACGAGGCCTCCAGCGCGTTGCCGACCCGGGTGAAGGTCGTCCCGTCGGGGGCGTGCACGCCGAAGACGTGGCCGTCCTGGCGGATCTCGAACCGGTCCGTCGTCACCGGCAGGTCGAGCGGTTCGCCGTCTCCGTCGGTGATCTCGGCACCGTCCTGCAGGGTGAGGCGCGGGGTCATGCCGTGGAACTCGAACCACTCGTACGGCGAACCCTGCACGCTCGTGACGTCCATGTACTGTCCGCCCGGGCCGTCCTGCGGCATCCGCCAGCTGACGTTCCAGTCGCCCCAGCGGAGCGCATCGGCCTGCTTCGCCCGGAACGTGGTCGCGAAGCGGTCAGCGAGGCCGTCCGGGGCGTCGGTGAGCAGGACCTGGTCGACCAGCACGTGTGCCCACCCGGCACGCAGGTCATCGACGATCCGCAGCTGCGCGGACTGCCCTCGGTGGGCGGAGACGTCCCAGCTGTCCCAGCGCAGCTGTTCGCTGTCCGTCCCGGTGCTGCTCGCCACGACGTCGCCGTCGACCAGGAGCTGCACGGCTTCGTGGTCGGGGTGCCGGCCACCGCCGACCAGGAACGCCAGGGTCGAACGGTCGATCGTGAACGCCGGCGACGTGAGCGTGCCGGTCGCGCCGTCGCCGTCCTCGTCGCTGAACGAGTTCAGGAAGCGTCCGCCGAGCCACCCGGAGACCGTGCTCTGCCCGGCGGCCGTCCCGGTGGCGGTGGCGGTGAAGGCGTCACCGGTCGCGGTCCAGCCGTCGGGCAGGCCGTCCTCGAAGTCGGCGAGGGTGCGGTCGCTCGCGTCGGGGGTCGGCTCCACCGTCCCGCCCACCGTCACGGGGGACTCCAGGCGCATCGCCGTGCCGTCGCTGTTCCACCGCGTCGGGATCGTGAGCTTCGTGCCCGCGGCACTGTTCGACGAGACGAACGGGTACGCCCACATGTCGCCGGAGTACTTGCTGACCAGCAGGTCCGTCCACCACTGGTTCGTCGGCACCGGCTCGCCGGCCTTCGACGGGTCGATGTACAGCCGCTGGTCCAGCGTCTTCCGCACGTCGGCGATGTCCGTGATCTCGTCCGGCGGGGCCGGCGCGTAGGAGCCGGAACCCACCTGCACGCCGTCCGCGGCGGGACCGACGCGGGACGAGCCTCCAGGCTGTTCCTGTGGTGCGGCCACCGCAGCGGTCGGATCGGCCGGTGAGCGCGGGGTGTCCGAGGTCGCGGCGTGCGCCGGGGTGACGGCGAACGCGAGCAGCGTGGCGGCGGTCAGTGCGCCGGCGGTGGCGCTGACGGCCGCTCGGCGGAACGACCTGGGACGGACGGCGGGACGCGGTGAGGTCACCGGGACTCCTGTCGGAGGGGTTCGGCCGGACACGACGTACACGGCCGAGACGGGCTGGGTCTGGTGGTGCGGGGCCTGCACAAGGACAGATCGGCAGGGCCGGTCCCGCCGTCAGCAGTCCGCGTTCTGGGGATGCCCTACCGTTGGCCCCATGCCGACCATCGGACTGCGCCGGATGGTGCCGCGCGACCCCGACCAGCGACACCGGGCCGCGAGCCCGCTGGAGCTCCTGTTCGACCTGGTGTTCGTCGTCGCGGTCGGCTTCGCCGCGACGAACCTGCACGAGATCGAGCTCGAGGGACACGTCGCCTCCGCCGTCCTGGCCTACGGGCTGGTGTTCTTCTCGATCTGGTGGGCGTGGATGAACTTCACCTGGTTCGCCACGTCGTTCGACACCGACGACTGGCTCTACCGGGCGATGACCTTCGTGCAGATGGCCGGGGTGCTCGTCCTCGCCGCCGGGGTGCACGCGGCCATGGTCGAGAACGACTTCACGATCGGCGTCATCGGCTACGTCGTCATGCGGCTGGCCCTGGTCGGGCAGTGGATCCGCGCCGCCGCGTCCTCCACCCGGTACCGGCGGACAGCGACCCTGCACGCCGTCGGCGTCACCGTCGTGCAGGTGCTCTGGGTGGTCTCCCTGGCCCTGCCCGACGACGTCTGGGGGTACGCCGCACCGTTCCTCGTGCTCGCCGAGCTGTCGGTGCCGATCTGGGCGCAGACCTCGACGGGGACGGCCCCGTGGCACACCCGGCACCTGGCCGAGCGGTTCTCCCTGTTCACCCTCATCGTCCTGGGCGAGGGGCTGGTGGCCTCGGCCGGTGCGGTGATCGACGCTCTCGCGCACACCGAGCACCTCGGGGCCCTGCTGGCGCTCGCAGGGTGCGGGCTGGTGATCACCGTCGGCATGTGGTGGATCTACTTCTCCCGCGAGCAGCACGCGCACATCCGCTCGCTGCCGACCGCGCTCGTGTTCGGCTACGGCCACTACTTCGTCTTCGCCGCCGCCGGTGCCCTGCCCGCCGGCATCGAGGTCGCGGTCAGCGCCGACGCCGGACACGTCGCGCTGTCGTCCGCCTCGGTCGCCGCGACCGTCGCGGTGCCGGTCGCGGTGTTCGTGCTGTCGATCTGGGCGCTCGCGATCCGGCCGTCGCTGTCGGCACGGGCCAACGCCGTCGTGGTGGCCCTGGTGCTCGTGGTCCTCGCGTCGATCGCGGTGCCGGCGGTGTCGCTGCCGGTCACGGCGCTCGCCGTGGTGGCGGTCGTCGTGACCCTCGAGGTCGCGTCCGCACGGACCGAGACCTGACGCACTGACGGACGGGAGGCACGGTGCCAGCTGGCACCGTGCCTCCCGTCCGTCAGGTGGTCGCGTCGACCGCCCGTGCGCGGTTCCGTCTCCGGTGCGAGGGCACGTTCGTCGCACCGACTACGGGACCTCGCACCACACCGCGCGCGCCGCCCGTCAGCGCTCCGGCTGCTCCGTCGCGGGCCCGTCGTCCGCTGCCGGTCGCGCGTCGAGGCTCGGGTCGACCGCAGGGTCGGCCGAGATCGACTCGGGCCGCACCGGGAAGTCCTCGAGCGCTCCCGCGCCCACCGTCGGGGCCGCGGTTCCGCGGCCGCCGCGCACACGGTTCTTCACCGCGGCCCACGGACGGCCGAGGCCGGACCGTGCCGGACGCTCGGTCGGCGCCTCGACCTCGAGGCCGTAGTAGGCGCCGACGTGCTCGAGCAGCACCTCGCGCTCGGCCTTGTCGTAGGCACGGCGCTCGCGGGTGAAGGCGATGATCGTCGACCAACAGGTGAGCAGCAGGACGATGCTGAACGGCAACGCGGTCGTGATCGCCGCCGTCTTCAGGGCGTTCAGTCCACCGCTGAGCAGCAGGGCGACGGCGAGCATCGCAGCGACACCGGCGAAGAAGACCCGCAGCCAGTTCTTCGGCTCGATGTCACCGCCCGACGCGATCATCGCCATCACGAGCGACCCGGAGTCCGACGAGGTCACGAAGAACACGCCGATGAGCAGGATCGCGCCGTAGGTCAGGACCATGCCGGCGGGCAGGTCACCGAGGACCGCGAACAGTGACCCCTCGATGTCGACCGAGCCGTCCGAGCCGATCAGGCCACCCGAGCCATCGGTCTGGCGGTGGATCGCGGTGCCACCGAGGACGGCGAACCACAGGAAGGTGAGCGCGGTCGGCACCAGCAGGACGCCGAACACGAACTGGCGGACCGTGCGGCCCTTGGAGATACGGGCGATGAAGACACCGACGAACGGCGCCCACGACATCCACCAGCCCCAGTAGAAGGTGGTCCAGGCGCCCTGCCAGGCCTCGCCCTCGGCGCCCTGCTGCGCGGTGACGTTGAACGACAGGCCGACGATGTTCTGCAGGTAGGAGCCGATCGATTGCACGAAGTCGCGGAGCAGGAACTGCGTCGGGCCGACGATGAGCACGAACAGCAGCAGTGCGGCGGCGAGCAGCAGGTTGAAGTTCGACAGGATCTTCATGCCCTTGGTCACGCCGGTGACGAGCGAGACGATCGTGACGGCGGTGATCACCGCGATGATCGCGATCTGGCTGACGATGCTGCTGTCGGCGATGCCGGCGCTCTCGAGTCCGGCACCGATCTGGATGACGCCGAGGCCGAGCGAGGTCGCGACGCCGAACAGCGTGCCGACCAGGGCGATGACGTCGATCAGGTTGCCCCAGCCACCGCGGACGCGGTTGCCGAGCAGCGGCTCGAGGGCCCAGCGGATCGACACCGGGCGACCCCGACGGTGGATCGCGTACGCCAGGGCCAGGCCGAGGACGACGTAGATCGCCCACGCGTGCAGGCCCCAGTGCAGGAACGTCTGGGTCAGTGCCTGCTGCGCGAGTTCCTTCTCGTTCCCGGTGACGCCGGGGCGCGGGGAGGCGAAGTGGCTGAGGGGCTCGGAGACGCCGTAGAACACGAGACCGATGCCCATGCCGGCGGCGAAGAGCAGTGCGAACCAGGAACCGGTCGAGAACTCGGGCTCGTCCTGGTCCTTGCCGAGCTTGATGTCACCGAAGCGGCTGAAGCCGACGAACAGCGAGAAGCCGACGAAGAACGCAGCGATCAGCACGTAGTACCAGCTGAAGTTCTTGACGATCCCGTCCTGCAGACCGAGGAACAGCGCCTCGGCGGTCGAGGGGGAGATCAAGGTGAACGCCACGAACCCCAGTACGATGACGGCGGCGGGCCAGAACACCCACCGCCGCAACTGCGGTGTCGTGGTCACGGGTCCGGGCAGGGGAGGAGTGGTGCTTGCCATGCAGTCCATGGTGCCTGCTCGCGTTCCTGTGTGTTCGCCCAGGCGTGTCGTGGTTCAGAAATCGCGCGCGGACTCCGTGGGGTTCCCCCGGCCGACCCGACCCAGGTGCAGTCTCCGCGACAGCCGGATGACGGGACGGATGAGCAGCTGGATGCTCCCGGTCAGGAACAGCCAGGTGCCGGCCGTCGTGGTGCTCTCGGAGAAGAAGAGGACGCTGCCGACGATGAACCAGAGCGCCACCATCACGTCGTTGATGATGCTGATGGTCTCGTAGACCCCGCGGATGCGGAGCTCCTCGTGCCCCACCCGGAGTGCGATGTCCCGTTCGTCCTCAGCCATCAGACGATCCTGCCAGCTCCGTGCCGTGTCCGTCCGGGCGCGGCGGCGCGCGGCCGTGCTCGCGTCATGCGTGCGGCACGCCCCGTGCGAGGTTCCGCATTCCGTGCGGCGCTCCGGCCCTCGCACGGAGTGCGCAACCTCGCACCAAGTGGCGGCGCGCGTCCGTGGACGCGCTGCACGGCGGACGGGAGGCGCGGGGCGGGCTGGCGCCGTGCCTCCCGTCCGTGGGGCGCACTGACCACTGCCACATGCGATTACAACGTTGACGTACGCTTTACAGCGCTGTAAACAGGAGCCTGCGCGACGATGCGCGACGAGGGAGAGACCCGATGGTGGGAAGCAGGACCGCAACACTCCAGGCGGCGGTGAGCCGGCGGGGGTTCCTCGCGGGCGCGGCCGGTGGCATCGCACTCGGCACGATGGCGCTCGCCGGGTGCGCGACCCCGGGGCGTGCCGCCGGTGGTGCCACGACGCTCCGCTTCTACGAACAGAAGCAGGAGGTCATCGCGTACTTCGACAAGCTGCTGCGGAAGTTCGAGGGGGAGCACGCCGGCTTGTCGGTCGTGCACGACAGCACGGCGGCCATCGCCCCGCAGTTCGTCCGCGGCGAACCGGCGGACGTCGGGTGCTTCAACGACAACCTCGAGCTGGCGCGGTACATCTCGCGCGGCGTGCTCAGCGACCTCAGTGACCTGCCGTCGGCGGCGCGGGTCCGACCGGACATCGACACCCTGACGAACCAGTACGCGAAGTTCGAGGACCGCACGAGCGTGCTGCCGTACTCGCTCGCGGCGGCCGGGGTGATCTACAACAAGCGGATCTTCGCCGAGCACGACCTGCCGGTCCCGACGACGTGGGACGAGTTCGTCGAGGTCTGCCGGACGCTGCAGAGGGCCGGCATCACGCCGATCTACGCCACCGACCGGGACACCTGGACGCTCTGGCAGGGCCTGTTCGACTACTCGGTGGGCAGCCTCGTCGACACCGGCTCGTTCTTCCGCAAGATGAAGGCCCTCGGCGCCGACGTCGGCCCAGACTCCGAGGTGTCGTTCGAGCAGGACTTCGCGGTGCCGATGGAGCGGGCGAAGACCATCTCGTCGTTCTTCAACCGCGACCACGCCACCCGGGCCTACGCCGACGGCAACCTGGCGTTCGGCAAGGGCGAGGCGGCGATGTACCTGCAGGGCCCGTGGGCGCTCGGGCAGATCGCGCTGATCGACGACAAGCTGCCCGTCGGCACCTTCGCCCTGCCGGTGTCGAACGACCCGGCCGACCGCAAGGCCCGGGTCAACATCGACCTCGGGCTCTGGATCCCCACGGCGTCCGAGCACCCGGAGCAGGCGAAGGAGCTCGTCGAGTTCCTCATGCAGCCCGAGGTCATCGACGCCTACAACCGCGACAACCTGGCGTACTCGCCCCGCATCGACGCACCCCCGCAGCAGGACGAGCGCCTCGCCGGCCTGCAGCAGTACGTCGACGACGCGGCGTTCTACCAGGGCGCCGGCACCTTCATCCCCACGTCGATCCCGCTCGGCAACTACCTGCAGTCGGCGATCCGGAGCGGGGACTTCACCTCGATGCTGCAGCGGCTCGACTCGGACTGGCGGCGGCTCGCCGGCCGTTCCGCGACGGTCTGAGCCGGACCAGGACACAGGAGTCACCATGACCATGCAGACCCCGCTCTCCCGCGACACCGACCCGGACACCTCCGGACCGGCGACCGACGCAGCCCGCACGCACCGGCGTGTGGGTTCCCGCGGTGTCGGTTCACTCAGCCGCACGGAGGGCATGTACTACCTGTTCCTCGTGCCGGCCCTCGTGCTGTTCACGGCGTTCGTCGTCGCCCCCGCCTGCGTCGGCGTCTTCTACAGCTTCACCGACTACCTCGGGTTCGGGCAGTGGGACTTCATCGGCGTCGAGAACTACAAGGCGCTCGTCTCCGACCCGGCGATCCTGGCGTCGTACGGCTTCACGCTCGGCTTCGCGGCCGTCACCGTCGTCGTCACGCAGGTCGTCGCGCTGTCCCTGGCGATCGCCCTGGCGAAGAAGATCCGGTTCGCCGCCGGGTTGCGGTCGGTGTTCGTCATCCCGATGGTGATCTCGGGGATCATCGTCGCCTACGTGTTCAACTTCCTGTTCTCGAACACCGTGCCGGCCCTGGCCACGAGCGTCGGCTTCGGCCCGCTCGAGCAGAGCATCCTCGGCGACCCGAACCTCGCCTGGCTGGCGATCGTGATCGTGTCCGCCTGGCAGACCGTGCCCGGCGCGCTCCTCATCTACACGGCGGGCCTGACGTCCATCCCCGAGGAGCTGTACGAGGCCAGTGCGCTCGACGGCGCGACCGGCTGGAAGCAGCTCCGCTCGATCACGCTCCCGCTGCTCGGCGGCTTCATCGTCATCAACACCGTGCTCGGCGTGAAGGGCTACCTCGGCGCCTACGACGTGATCGTCGGTCTGACCAACGGCGGCCCCGGCAGCGCGACGAGCAGCGTCGCGATGACCATCTTCGGCGGCTTCACCGGCGGCGACTACGCCTACCAGATGGCGAACGCGACCGTGTTCTTCATCATCACCGTCCTCATCTCCGTGCTGCAGCTCGCGGCGACCCGCGGAAGGAACCTGCGACTCGCATGACCGCCATCGACACCCGACCCCCGACCGACACCCGCGCCGTGACCACCGGCGGCGGCGGACGTTCCGGCCGTGGCCCCCGCCGACGACTGGGCGGCACGAACTGGACGCTGACCGTGGTCCTCGGCCTCGCGTCGCTGACCGTGCTGATCCCGCTGTACGTGACGCTCTCGATGGCGTTCAAGACCACCGAGCAGTCCGTCGACGGCAACGCGCTCTCGCTGCCGTTCCCGTTCAACCCGGGCTCGTTCGCCGAGGCCTGGCAGCTGACCCGGTTCCCGGTGTCCTTCTCGGTGTCCCTGGGCGTCGCGGCGCTCACCGTCGTCGCCACGCTGCTGCTCAGCTCGTTCGCCTCGTACGCGATCGTCCGGAACTGGCACAAGCGGTTCTTCCGGTACTCGTTCGTCTACCTGCTCGCGGCGATGTTCCTGCCGTTCCCGGTGGTGGCACTGCCGCAGATCAAGCTGACCGCCGAGATCGGCCTCGACAACCCGGTCGGCGTCGGGATCCTGCACGCCATGTTCCAACTGTCGTTCAGCGTGCTGCTCTACTCGGCGTACCTGCGGTCGATCCCGGTCGAACTCGAGGAGAGCGCCCGCATCGACGGGGCGTCCACGTGGCAGATCTTCTGGCGGATCATCCTGCCGCTCCTCGGCCCGATGAACGCGACGGTCGGTATCTTCGCGTTCCTGGCATCGTGGAACGACTTCATGATGCCGTCGCTCATCACGGCGGATCCGGGGTTGCAGACCCTGCCCGTGGTGCAGAACATCTTCCAGAGTCAGTTCGGCACCAACTACAACGTCGCCTTCGCCTCGTACCTGATGGCGATGGCGCCCACGATCATCGTCTACCTGTTCGCGCAGCGCTGGGTCATCAGCGGCGTGACGCAGGGCGCGGTCAAGAGCTGAGAGGCACCACGTGAGCAGCAGCACCACCCGCACCAGCACCACCGGCACCACCGGCGCGGTCCTCCCCACCATCCGTCCGTTCCCGGGGTCGGACCCGGTCGCCGACCCCGCAGCCGTCGTCACCGGCGACCACTGGCGCATCACCGTGCTCGACGCCGGGGCGTTCCGCATCGAGTGGAGCGACGACGGCGGGTTCGAGGACCGCGCGTCGACCTTCGCGATGCGCCGTCGCCTGCCGGTGCCGGCGTTCACCGTGGAGCGCACCGCCGCCGACGGCACCGCCGCCGCCGGTGTCGTCGTCACCACCGACCGCGCCCGCCTGCGCTACGACGGCCGCCCCTTCAGCCCGAGCGGCCTGGTGGTCGAGACCACCGGCCCCGACGCCAACCGCTGGCGCTGGGGGCAGGAGCCGCGCGACCTCGGCGGCACCGGTCGCACCCTCGACGACGTCGACGGCCGGATGCCGCTCGAACCGGGGATCCTGGCCCGCGACGGCATCACCGCGCTCGACGACAGCGAGTCGTTCCTGTTCGCCGACGATGGTTGGATCGGCACACGGGTCCCCGGGCGCCGCGACGTCACGGTCTTCGCGTACGGCCGCGACTACGACGCCGCGCTCCGCACGTACCACGCCGTCTCCGGGCCGCCCTCACGGATGCCGCGGTGGGCACTCGGCAACTGGTGGAGCCGGTACCACCCGTACAGCGACACCT
The DNA here is from genome assembly GCF_003234695.1 of Curtobacterium sp. MCLR17_042. Taxonomy (NCBI): domain Bacteria; kingdom Bacillati; phylum Actinomycetota; class Actinomycetes; order Micrococcales; family Microbacteriaceae; genus Curtobacterium; species Curtobacterium sp. MCLR17_042. Next base: position 8,949 of record NZ_QKTD01000010.1, on the reverse strand, counting down.
CGTACCTCGAGCTGCTGGACCGCTTCGCCGACGAACACCTGCCGTTCTCGGTCGCCGTCATCGACATGGACTGGCACCGGGTGGACTCGGTCCCGCCACGCTTCGGCAACGGCTGGACGGGGTACTCGTGGGAGCCGTCGCTGTTCCCGGATCCCGAGGCCTTCCTCGCCGAGCTCCACCGCCGGGGGATGCGCACGACGCTGAACCTGCACCCGGCCGACGGCGTGCGGGCGTTCGAGGACGCCTACCCCGCGGTGGCCCGGGCGATGGGCGTCGATCCGGAGACCGAGCAGCCGATCCCGTTCGACCCGACGGACCGGCGGTTCCTGCAGGCCTACTTCGAGCAGCTGCACCGCCCACTCGAGGAGCAGGGCGTCGACTTCTGGTGGATCGACTGGCAGCAGGGTCGTGAGACCGGGCTGCCCGGTGTGGACCCGCTGTGGCTGCTCAACCACTTCCACCTGCTCGACTCGGCGCGACACGCGGCGTCCGGCGACGCAACCGCCGACACGACCGCGGACACCACCGCGGACACCAACACCGACACAACCGCAGTCCCGGCCCCCGTCGACGGCATGACCTTCTCGCGCTACGCCGGGCCCGGCAGCCACCGGTACGCCGTCGGGTTCTCCGGCGACGCCGTCGTGTCGTGGGCGTCCCTGGCGTTCCAGCCCGAGTTCACCGCCACCGCCGCGAACATCGGCTACCCCTGGTGGAGCCACGACATCGGCGGCCACACCCGCGGCGTCCGCGACGACGAGCTCGCCACCCGCTGGGTGCAGTTCGGGGTGTTCTCGCCGATCATGCGCCTGCACTCCGCGAACAACCCGTTCATCCGCAAGGAGCCGTGGGTGTTCCCGGCCGAGGCCCGTGCCGCGATGGGGGAGGCGCTCCGCTTCCGTCACCGCCTGGTGCCGTACCTGCACACGATGAACCACGGCACCGCCGAGGGCACCGCGCTGGTCCGGCCGCTCTACCACCTGGAGCCGCGCCGCGACGAGGCGTACCGGGTGCCGAACACCTACGCGTTCGGCTCGGAGCTGCTCGTCGCCCCGATCGTGGCACCGCGCGACCCGGTCAGCCGGCACGGGGTCGCCCGGGGCTGGCTGCCGCCGGGCACCTGGACCGACGTCTTCACCGGCACGGTGTACGCGGGTGACCGGTTCGTCGACCTGCACCGCACGCTCGACGCGGTGCCGGTCCTGCTGCGCGCCGGTGGGGTCCTGCCGCTCGCCGCGGAGGACCAGCTCGACGCCACCGTCAACCCGACGGCGTTCGAGGTCCTCGTCGCACCGGGTGCGCCCGGCGAGTTCACCCTGGTCGAGGACCACGAGGGCGAGGGCAGCCGCACCGCCCGGACCCGCCTGACCTGGGATCCAGAGCACGCCGAGTTCCGGGTGCACGCCACCACCGGGGCCCTCGACGTCGTCCCCGCCCACCGCGACTGGCGGATCACGTTCCTCGCCGTACCGGCCGACGGGCAACCGACTTCGGCACGCTCGGCCGACCGGTTCTCGGTCGACGTGTCCGTCGACTCGGCGTCGGGCGGATCGGTCACGCTGGTCGGCGCTCCGGTCGTCGGTGTCGACGCACGGGAGGCCGTGCGGCGGGTCCTCGAGGGCGCGCAGGCCGGCAACCCGGAGAAGCTCGAGGCGTGGGAGGTCGTGGCGAAGGACCTGCCGCGTGCGGACCGCATCGTCGAGCTCGGCACCGTCGGCCTGCCCGACGCCCTGCGGGACGTCGTCGTCGAGCTGCTCGGCAGCGTGCACCCGGGGGAGTCGGCTCCCGCAGGCCGCTGACGGCACGCGACGGGGGAAAAGGCGGACTGGAGGCTCGTGGCCGGGCGCGCGCCGTGCCTCCCGTCCGCCCTTCACGCGCCCTGGTGCGCCGCCCGGTCCGACGTGCCGTCCGCGTACGGCGCGCTCTCCCCGACGAGCAAGCGGTGGCCGACCGTGACCAGCCGGCCCGGCACGTCGGAGCCGTCCATCCGCTCGACCAGCAGGTCGAGTGCGGTGTCTGCGAGGGCGACCGTGTCGGGCGCGACGGAGGTCAGGCTCGGCACCAGGCTCGACCCGAGGCCGACCGCGTCCCACCCGACGACGGCGACGTCGCCGGGGGCGTCCAGTCCGCGCAGGCGCATCGCCCGGAGCGCCCCGAGCGCGGCCAGGTCGTCGCGGCAGAGCAGACCGTCGACGCGGAGTCCGGCGTCGAGCGCGGCGCCGAAGGCGACCTCGGCGCCGGCGGCGTCACCGACCTCGCGGGGGACCAGCAGCGCGTCGTCGAGCGACAGGCCCGCGGCGACGAGTCCGGCGCGGTAGCCGTCCAGACGCAGTCCGGACGTGCGCGACGACGGGCCGGTCTCGTGCCCGAAGAACCCGATGCGGCGGCAGCCGAGCGCCACGAGGTGCGCGACGGCCTCGGTGGCGGCCCCGGCGTTGTCGATGACGACCTGGTCGGCGTGCGGGGGCCGGACGTCCTCGCCGAGGAACACCACGGCGGTGTCCCCGCGGATCCGGTCGATCGCCTCGGGCGTGAGCACCTGCGGGTGGATCACGACCCCGTCGACCACACCGGCCTCGCGTCCCCGCACCGCCGAGCGTTCACCGTCGGGGTCGCCGCCGGTCTCCTCGAGCAGGAGCTGGTAGCCGCGGTCGGCACACACCCGCGAGAACACGTGGGCCAGTTCGGCGAAGTACGGACGCCGCAGGTCGGGGAACGCGAAGGCGAGCATGTTCGAGCGTCCGGTCGCCAGGGACCGCCCCGAGACGTTCGGGCGGTAGCCCAGCTCGTCGATCGCGGCCTGCACCCGGCTGCGCATCGGGTCGCTGACGTGCTGGTAGCCGCGGACTACGTTGGACACGGTCTTCATCGAGACGCCGGCGTGCGCGGCGACGTCCTGCAGCGTGACCTTGCCCATCCGCTCACCGTAGCGGGCGGAGGGGCACCGGACCCGGCGGACCGGCCGGGCTCGTCAGGGGACGAGTCGGCGCTGCACGATCGCGCGGGCGACCTCGGAGAGCGGCTCGTGGTGCTCGAGCGCGTACCCACGGATCACCGCGAAGGCGTCCTCGATCGAGACACCGCGCAGGTACGACACGACGCCCTTGGCCTGCTCGATGACCTCGCGTGACCCGATGGTCCGCTGCAGCTGCGCGCGGACGACCTCGTGCTCGCGCAGCGACCGTTCGTGCAGGATGCCGATCGTGGCCACGTCCGCCAGGGCCCGGGCGACGCGCAGGTCCGACTCCGCGAGGGCACCGACGCCGGCCCCGAACAGGTTGAGCGTGCCGATGACGTTGCTCCCCAGCCGGAGCGGGACGGCGTGCACGGACCGGAACCCGAGCGCGAGCGCACCCGTGCGGAACATCGCCCACTCCGCCGGGGCGACCTCGATGTCCGGGCACGTCACGACCCGTCCGGTCGCGAACGAGGTCATGCAGGGGCCGGCCTCGGCATCGAGCTGCAGCACCTCGACGAGACGGGTCGCCTCGGAGGTGGAGGCCACGACCTCGAGCTCCTGGTCGTCGTTCGCCAGCAGGATGCCCGCGGCGTCGATGCCGAGCACGTCGGCGCACGTCTCGACCAGGGTCTGCAGCAGTTCCACGACGTCGTAGGCGTCCACCAGGGTGTCGGCGAGCGACGTGAACGTCTCGAGGATCCGGGCTTCTCTGCCTGCCGTCGTCACTGGACCTCCTCGATCAGGTCGCCTCGCTTCTCGAACCGGACCGTGCCGTCGAGGATCTCCTCCGCCACCCGCCGCATCGTCGTCCGGCGGGCGAAGGCGTGGCCCTGCAGCAGCAGGTAGGCGTCCTCGGGGCTGATGTCGAGCTGCGCGAGCACGACCCCGGTGGCCTGGTGCACCACGCGCCGCGACGACGGGCTGCGGTCGAGCAGGGCGTCGTCCTCGTCCGCGATGGAGCGGAGCGCCCGGCGCAGGACCCGGCGGCTGACGGCCGAGGCGAGGGTCATGGCCTGCCGCACGGTGTCGTCCTCGATCGTCGCGGGCTCCGGCACGTACACGTCGACCGCGCCGAGCGGGAACGGCCCGAAGGCGACCGGGAACGCGAAGACCGCGCCGACGGGTTCGCTCCGAACTGCATCGTTGAAGGCGGGCCACGCGGCGTTCGGGCGCTGCACGAGATCCGTCTCCAGCACCGGGGCATCGGTCGCGAGCGCGGTCCAGCAGGGTCCCTCGGACAGGTCGAACTGGATCTCGTCGACGCGGGTGGCGACCTCGTCCGACGCGGACACGGTCTCGCTCGGGCACAGTTCACCGAACGTGGAGATCGAGACACCGCCCATCGGCAGCGCGAGCGCGAACGGCCGACTGAGTTCGTCGTCGGCGATCTCCGCCGACCGGAGCGCACGGAGTGCACGCTCGAATGCGTCATCCATGGGCGCCTTCCCTGCCGTCTCTCGATCCTACGCGCTGGTCGGTGTCGGACGATCCGGACGGCGCAGGCACGTTCGGCGGTGGGCCGGCGCGCCAGGCCGGCAGCTCTGCGGGCGGGTACGACCCCTGCTCGTCCTGCACCCGGAGCATCGCGTCCAGGGCCACCAGCGTCACGCCGGAGGTCTCACGGACCACCGTCCGCACCGCGTTGCCGAGCAGGAACGCCATCAGGTCCTCGCTGCCGCCGTCCGGCCGGTAATCACGCCACGGACCGGCCCCCGCGCGTTGCAGGGCACCGGCGAGCACCGCCTTCGCGTCGTCGACGTCGACCTCGCAGTCGAGCACCAGGCGGAAGCGTCGCTGGCTCCGGTCCGACAGGCTCGGTGCGCCGTCCTCGTCGTCCTCGGGAACGAAGGACCGCAGCGCCGACGAGGGCGCGATGCCGTACGCCGCACGGAACGCCGCAGCCATCCGGCCCGCGTTGCTGAACTGCCAGCGTTCGGCGATCTCCGCGATCGTCCGCCGGTCCGGCGCACCGGAGGCTTCCTGCAGGTCGCGACGGACCCCCTCCAGGCGCACGGCGCGCAGGAAGGTTCCCGGGGACTGCCCGATCTCGGCCTGGAACCGCTTCTGCAGGCTCCGCGGCGACAGCTGCACGGCCGCGGCGACGTCGGCGACGGTGATGTGGGTCGCAGCCTGCTCGTGGACGAACCGCATCGCATCCCGGACCGCACGCGAGAGTCGGGGCGGGCCGTCCTGGGTCGCGCTGCTCCCGTCGCTCATGCGCCGACCGTACGGGACCCGCCGATGGCGCGCTCCCAGGGCACCGATCGAGGCGACGGATGATCCACCTTGCGCGGTACGAAGTCAACCCCTGACATGACCGGAATCGTCCTGCCGATACTGAAAGTGTCTCGCGCACTGCGGTGGAGCAGTGCGCCACATCGAACCGACAGGGAGGCGCGATGGGACACCGCCAGGGATCCACGACCGTGATGACCGAGGCCGCCGTCTGGCAGCAGATCGTCCACACCGATCGGATCCGTGCGCTCGCCGCGACGGACCCGACGGACATCCGCGTCCAGCCGGTCGACGCCGGGTGCTGGCGCGTCGTCGACGCGGCGGCCGCCTGGGGCGACCCCGACATGCTCCTCGGCTTCATCGAGCGCACGGTGGACGGTTTCGACTGCACGCTCATGGCGACGCTGCACGAGCACGACCGGCGCGCGAGCCTGCAGGACGCCCGCGCCTGGTTCGAACACCGCTGCGGACAGCCCGTCGACGAGGCACCGTGCTGACCGCGGTCCACGGGACCGACGCCGCCCGGACCGTCACCGCGCGGATCGACGACCGGCGCCGGCGCACCGAACGATCCGGGACCGACCGCACCTTCGCCGCGCGCGTGCTCGCCCAGGCCGGGCACGGTCGAGACGTGCGCTTCGACGTCGAGGACGACGCCTTCCGGCTGCCGTTCCGGTTCCGCTACCGGACCCGCCGCGACGGTTGCGTGAGTCTCGTCACAGCGTCGGCGACCTCCGGCTTCTCCGGGGTCTTCGAGCCCCTCGACCGCATCGTCGTCGGGTGGTCGAGCACCGGCGGTGTCCGCATCGCCGTCGAGGACGGCGTCGTCCTCGAGACCCGACCCGGCACGCCCGTCCTGATGCCGACGTCGGGGGAGTTCTCCGTGCACGCCCCGAAGGGCACGCTGCAGCTCGTGAGCATCGACCGGACGCTCCTCGACCAGGTGTGTTCGTCGCTGGGAGCAGCAGCGCCCGACCTGCCGACCCGGGGCGCCGAGCCCGCCGTCGCGGCCCTCGAACACCTGCGCCGGTGCGTCGAGCAGGTGGCGGTCACCGCGACCCGCGACGGGTTCACCTCGGGCACTCGGAGCGCCGCCCAGGTCGCGCTGGTCGAAGCCGTGGTCGGAGCCTTCGGCGTGCGGACATCCGCGGTCCTCCGCCGTGCGGTGACGCCGTCGACGGTCGAGCTCGCCGAGGCCTACCTCGACGGACACTGCGAGCGGATGCTGTGCCTCGCCGACATCTGCGACGCCGTGGGCGTGAGTCCGCGGACCCTGCAGACGGCCTTCATGCGGGAACACGGTGTCTCGCCGATGACGTTCCTGCTGCAGATGCGGCTCGACCGGGTGCGCGCGGCACTGGAGTCCAGCAGCCGGCACGAGACCAGTGTGAGCGAGGCCGCGATGGCCTGGGGCTTCCGGCACCTGGGGCGGTTCTCGGGCACGTACTTCCGTCGGTTCGGGGAGTACCCGGGGCAGACGTTGCGCGCATCGTCCGATCGGTGCGCCGACGGTCCGGAGCGCCACGCGGGCTGAGTTCGAGCACTGCGCAACGTGTTCTGGACACCACGGTGAACACGCAAGTTCGGCCCCTAGGGTCGCCGCAAGCGCAATCGCGTGAACTCCCTCGAACCGGTTGAAGGACCGATCCGTACCGGAAGGCGGTCCACATGACCACCACTCCGCTCGCTCCGGGTTACACCCGCACTCGTCCCGCTACGGGGGCCCGCAAGGGCACCTCGACCTACTCCGCGCTCCTGGCGCAGGTGAAGGAGAACGGCCTCCTGCGCCGTCGTACCGGTTTCTACTGGGCACTGTTCGGCGCACTCGTCGGCAGCCTCGCCCTCACCTGGGTCGCGTTCGCGTTCCTCGGCGACTCGTGGTTCCAGCTCATCGTGGCCGGCGCGCTGGGCGTGCTGTTCACGCAGTTCGCGTTCCTGTCGCACGAGGCCGCGCACCGTCAGGTGTTCGAGTCCCAGAAGTGGAACGACCGTGCGGGCCGCTGGCTCGGCACGTTCCTCGTGGGCCTCAGCTACTCGTGGTGGATGAACAAGCACACCCGCCACCACGGCAACCCGAACACCGTCGGTAAGGACCCCGACATCGCCCCCGACGGCATCCGCTTCCTGCCGGAGGACGCCGCCGCCGTCAAGGGTGGCGCCATGAAGACCTTCATGCGCTTCCAGGGGTGGCTCTTCTTCCCCCTCCTCACGCTCGAGGGCCTGAACCTGCACCGCTACGCCGTGATGTCCATCGTCACCGGCAACGGCACCAAGGCCGACAAGAAGCACCGCCTCATCGAAGGCGCCCTGCTGGTGGCCCGTTTCGCGATCTACCTGACGGTGGTGTTCTGGTTCCTGCCGTTCGGGATGGCGTGTGCGTTCCTGGGGGTGCAGCTGGCCGTGTTCGGCGTGATGATGGGTGCTTCGTTCGCCCCGAACCACAAGGGCATGCCGACCATCGCCCACGACGCGAAGGTCGACTTCTTCTCCCGCCAGGTGCGCACCTCGCGCAACATCCGTGGCGGCTGGTGGGTGTCGTTCCTGATGGGTGGCCTGAACTACCAGGTCGAGCACCACCTGTTCCCGTCGATGCCGCGTCCGGCGCTGAAGCAGGCCCGCCTGCTGGTGCGTGACCACTGCGACACCCTCGACGTGCCGTACACCGAGACGACGCTGCTGCGCTCGTACGGGATCGTCGTCCGGTACCTCAACCGCGTCGGCCTCGCCGCCCGCGATCCCTTCGCGTGCCCCATGGTCGCGCAGCTGCGCATCCACTGACGCCGTGCTGACCGCCATGCCCACGGGCACCGTCAAGTGGTTCGACCACAGCAAGGGGTTCGGCTTCATCCACCCCGACGACGGGTCCCAGGACCTGTTCGCGCACTTCTCCAGCATCGTCGCGGCGACAGGCTCCCGGCCGCTCGCCCAGGACGACCACGTGCAGTACGAGATCGGGCCCGGCAAGAAGGGCCCGCAGGCGGACAACATCTCGATCATCCGCTGATCGGCACCACCACGAGCAACGCCCCGACCGGTCCGGTCGGGGCGTTGCTCGTTGTGCGCGTCGCCGTCGCTGGCCGAGCCTCGCTCCGCTGGACAGACCGCGCGTCCCGGCACCCGCAACCTGTCCGCGGAACCGAGTCTCGGCAGGAGCCGCCGGCCGGCGCACCCACATGACGGACGGGAGGCCCGGTGCCAGCTGGCACCATCCCTCCCGGCACGGCCGTCGTGCCGCCTGCGCCCGGTCCATAGCTGCCGGCTGTGCTGTGTTTCGCGCTGAGCGACAGACCACGCGGACGTGAGCACGTGAGGTGTCGCCCAGCCCGTAATGACGGCGGCCGCCGGCCCGGCGTCCGCACATGACGGACGGGAGGCCCGGTGCCAGCTGGCACTGGGCCTCCCGTCCGTCGTGTGCGCCCGTTCTTTCCCATCGCGCGCGTGTTGGTTTGCAAGAACGGGCGTACCTGGTCGAAAGAACTCGCCAGGTACGCCCGTTTCCGCCAGGTACGCCCGGTTCCAGCAGGTACGCCCGGTTCCGCCAGGTATGCCCGGTTCCGCCAGGTACGCCCGGTTCTGCTCGACGCGCGACGCAAGTCGGCCCGGGCCACGCTGCTGCGTGGTCCGGGCCGATTGTGGTGGTGCGGGGTGTTACTTGATCTGTGCGGTGATGGTGGCGGTGCCGACGAGGAGGCCGCGCTTGACGGCGTCGGTGCCGAAGGTCTTGTTCAGCAGGCCGGCGGCGTCTTCGGAGATGT